>PGXB01000008.1 GCA_002838945.1 candidate division Zixibacteria bacterium HGW-Zixibacteria-1 | reverse complement strand
CGCAGAAGTAGGTGGGAGGAAGAAGAGTCGTCGGAGTGGCAACCTGCATAATATCAGCGGCAGGTTTCTGGAAAGAGGGAGTGGAGTGTTCAATCGCGGTGAGATTTTGAAACCGAGGGGCATCGGGATTAATTTTTTGAACAGGATTCAAGCCATGCCTGGGGTTGTTATCAGATGCAAGACCGATTGACATCCCGAGAAAGGAAAAGCAAAGAATGGTTGCGAGGATGATAATAACTTTCCTCATCACTGGTACCTCCCATGATGATAATCAGTTACTCTTATGTTTAATTATTAATATCTATGTTATTCCATTTTAGCGATTTTTATTACAAAATCGGCCATCCATTATAATAATAAAGACCCGGCAACAAATTAGCGTTAATATTATTCAGGGTCCCTCCTGATAGATCGAAGAAAAAACCAGACTATTTTGTGCCTTATATTTTAATTTACTGACATTTCCGGGTGTGTCAAGGATTTATTCTGGGAGAGGCAGAATCTCAGGTCAGTTAAAAACAATCGACATTGGAATTCCGCAATGATCCTAGACTGCTTAAACTGCAAATCAGGCATTATAAGCCGAATATTATTTCAATTGATCCGGCAAATCGGTGTAATTCCATTGTTTCTCAAGATGATTCTTCAATTCCTCGGCGACCAGACGATTTCCAAGCGGCGTCAGATGGCGGTTATCTCGAACAAACAGCCGCCTTGGATATTTGCCCGATTTCCTGAAAATCTCGCGGGCGTCGATAATATCGAAGCCCTTTGATCGAAGATGCTCCAGTCTGATTTTATAGCGATCCGGCAAAAACTTGCGCCATCTCGCAGGAACGGTCAGATTTAAATCAGGCAGGCTGAGAAAGATAACCGAAGCTCCCTGCCTGCCGGCTTCATCAACAAGTCTCTGCATGAGTTTTTCCAGGATCATCTCCCCTTCAGGATCACCAAATAAAATTCGATACAGATTTCCGGCCTTTTTTAAAATATGCCAAAAACCGGAAGACAGCGGCATCTGGCCGTATCTTTTGAAGTCCTCGTAATTCGAATAATAATCATCCGTATTTTTCAGCCACTCGACCAGATTTGGACTCTTGAAGACACTGTCAAGGAGTTCTTCAGGCGGCATCGGGACATATTCAAGCGTTCCACTCTTCAACATAAATCTCGGTTTAAGATAGGGCATATCCGTGGCGAAGCGATCGCGAAATGGTATGTATTGATTGCGAAGTCCTTCACAGGGCGCGGCATTGAGTTCGACAATAATGACATCGGCTCCATATCGATTAAGTCCGGCCGAGTATGCCAGATATACCTGATCCACAGAATATCGCATCACTCCGAAATTCACCGATTCGATCAGCGAATCTTCAATCAAGGCCGATATCGTCTCGTCTATATATACAAACGGTCCGCCGTTTATGAGTGAACTTCCAAGGAACATGACCCGGTGCGCTTTCTTTGGAGCCATATCGAATTCGTGAGTGCTCCGGGCGCCCAGGTTGTCGGTGTACCATTTTTCATAAACACATCCGGGGCGATTCCGCCATCCGACCAGCGTATCCCGAATATTGTACTTATCCGTATTCTGAATATATTCTGTCGTATTTTCCTTGGCAAAATCAGTCAGGTAAAGCGACATATATGCGGTATCAGGAACAACGGCCGGTGCCACAAATATCATGATCAATTCAGCGATGACAAGAAAGAACACGGTATAAGTCAGAACGGGAGCTTTTCGAAAGAAAACCGCCATTCTCCCTTTGGCCGATGATGCGACTTTATTATCAATATTATTTTCTTCCATCTTCGTCACCAGCTAGAATTGAAAATAAACATAAGGAATTACGTTTTGTGGATAAGAATAGTAAACAAAGATAAATAGCACTGCATAAAATATGGCCGTCGCCACAGCGGGGATTCTCTTCTCCAATCCGGGGCGATATTGTATGAACCACCCGGCAATATGATCGATCACAATTGCACCAAAGCAAATCCATATAATGGAGGGGAAATCGATAACCGATTCTCCTCCTGATCCGAACAGGCCCTTGGTATATTCCCAGGCGGTCGAGAAATTCGGCGATCTGAATAATATTCGCGAGAGACTTACGGCCAGCATGGTCAGGACCCATCCGGGTACAACCCCCGGGAATCCCGGATTTTTGTTCCACTTGCCGAGCTTTTGACGCCACGCCCGCCATATCTGAAAGGTTATAATGTAAAAACCATGCAACCATCCCCAGCATACAAATGTCCACCCGGCCCCGTGCCAGAGACCGCTTACAAAAGTGGTGATAGCTATATTAACCATGGAACGGGCCACTCCCTTCCGATTACCGCCCAGTCCGATATACACATAATCACGGAAAAAGCGCGACATGGTCATATGCCAGCGCTGCCAGTATTGTGAAATATTCCAGGAAAGATACGGAAAACGGAAATTTTCGGGAACATCAAAGCCAAGTATTTTGGCGGACCCGATAGCCATGCTGGAATAGCCCGAAAAATCGGCATATATCTGAATAGACCATCCGAGAAGTGCCAGCCAGAGTGTCCCTGAGGTGTACGAGGTCGGATCGGCAAAAGCCTGATCGACCAGATGGACGGCCAGCGTATCGGCGATAATCGCCTTTTTGAAAAAGCCCAGCATAAATCGTGTCAGGCCCTGCTGAAGATTTTCGGCGCTGAAATGCCGCTTCGTCTCCAATTGAAAGACAAATTCTTTGGCCCGCACAATCGGTCCGGCGACCAGTTGTGGAAAAAAGGCGACAAAGGCGGCAAAATCAATAAATGATTTTGTCGGCTTAAGCTGTCCGCGGTAAATATCGACAGTATAGCTGATGGATTGAAATGTATAAAACGATATGCCGACCGGCAGAATAATTTTCGCCACGGTCCATGATACATGCCAGCCGATGGTATCCGCCAGCGCGACAAGACTTCCTGCAAAAAAATTGAAATATTTAAAATAACCAAGAATGCTCAAATTAATAATCAGACTGATTATCAAAACCAGTTTTCGGCGTCCGGGCGAGTTTGAATCAAAAATCAGCAGACCGCTGAAATAATCGGTCACCGTTGAAATGATAATTAAACTTAGAAATCGCCAGTCCCAGCTGGCGTAAAAGAAATAACTGGCCAGCAATAAGAACAGATTTTGTTTTTTGCGGCTTAGGCGCCAGTAAATGGCAAAAACAAAGACAATAAAGAGTAAATATTTTACTGTTGCAAAGTTCATGTTTCTTTTGCGATTAGCCCTATTGATGCAGTGCCGGCATTCAATTTATATACGCATCCAATATAGGTTATGAAGGAGTCGAACACAAGATGTCGGAAACAAAGAATGTCCTCACCATAATATTCTCAATCTCGGCAAGTTATTATCCTGCATCTAATAATGACTGATAATAATAAATCCCCCCTGACATCGAACGATTTTATTTTTAATTTTTTATTATAAACATTTATTTGAAAATGTGATTGTAAATAAGCCGAACTATTTTTACTCTATGGTGAGGTAGATAACTACACAGGAATTTTATGGATATATCTCTTTCGCAGGCCCGAAAAATAGCGCTCCATACTCAGTTGTTAACCGGCAATTCGAAATCACCGAAGGGCAAGAAAGGAATTGCCCGGACCATCGAGAAATTAGGGTACATCCAAATAGACACTATATCTGTCATTCAGCGGGCGCACCATCATACTATCTGGACGCGGCATCCTTATTACTCCCCGACCATGCTCAATGAGCTTCAAGCCAGGGATCGCCGTATTTTCGAATATTGGGGTCACGCCGCATCATATCTGCCCATGTCTGATTACCGTTATTATCTGCCGCGGATGCATCGATTTTCCGACCCGCACAGCAAATGGGAAAAACAGCAGCTTGATAAATTCGGCCTTCTTATGGAGCCGGTTCTTGAGAGGATCAGGCAGGAAGGGCCGCTTGGCTCGAAGGATTTCATCCTGCCGACGGGGAAAAAGAAAGGGACCTGGTGGGATTGGCGCCCCTATAAGGTTGCTCTCGAACTGCTTTTCTGGCAGGGCAAATTGATGATCACCCGGCGCCATAATTTTCATAGATTATATGACCTGACTGAAAGAGTCCTACCGAAACACATCGATACTACGGTGCCCGATGATAGTGAGCTGGGCCGATTTCTGGTGCGCCGGGCGCTGTCCGCCTATGGGATAGCTCTTGAAAAAGAGATCCGCGAACACCTTCACGCCGCCGACAATAACCTGGCAGGAAAAGCGCTTCGAGAACTTCAAAGTGCCGGGGAAATAATCCCGGTTGTAATCAAAGAAAAGCCCGATCTTCAGTACTATGCCCTGGCTGACACGATTAAGACCGCTCTCAAGAGAAGACTATCTTTATCTTCAGTGCATCTGCTTTCACCATTTGATAATTTAATTATCCAGCGTGGCAGAATGTTGAAACTGTTCGATTTCGATTATGCGCTGGAATGTTATGTCCCGGCGGGAAAAAGAAAATTCGGATATTTTGTCCTGCCAATATTATTTGGAGATCAATTGGTGGGACGTCTCGACCCCAAAGCCGAGCGCAAAAGCAAAACCATGATTATTCAAAAACTGCAACTTGAATCCGGTTTTGACCCATCGGAGGAATTTCTTGCGGCTCTTGCGGAAAAACTGGCCCGATTTGCGCATTTTAATGATTGCAATAAATTAAAATTCATCAAAATGCAGCCGGCAAAATTAAAAACAGCGCTGGACAAATTAGTCAAAAAAGTGGAATTATAATGGCCTATTTTATCAAAAGCAGCTTCCTGAATTCGATCTTATCTTCTGTCATAAGCCCGTAAAAATAGATCCCGCTGGCGACCGCCTGACCCATTTCATCCTGCCCATCCCAGTCGAAATGGTATAATCCGGCCCGATAGTAACCGTCGGCCAATGTAATAACCTTCTGCCCGGCCACATTATAAATGATCAGGCTAACAGCATCTGCCGTATGCATACTGAATTCGATTCGCGTCGATGAGTTGAAGGGGTTGGGAAAATTCTGATATAAAGTAAATTTATCAGGCAGAAGACCGGGAGCAGGATCTGGCTCATCGGCACCTGTCGTTGTCGAATCCGTAATATCGAAAGGAGCCTCGGCAAAGGGCATAAAATCGACGGTCGGGCAGGTAGCGCTGTCGGGCCGGTGAAAGATCATATCTTCGATCAAAGAAGAATCGGCATATCCCCACCAATTATTCCGGGCATCGACAATTGTGGAGGTATCATCGGGCGCGAAAACATTAAGGGCAAATCCCCCGTTATCAAGAAAGTTGCATTCTCCGACCGAACCGGCCGGAAAGATAACGCACGTTCACCCGGTACCCTGGATATAAATCCCATCTGAATAATGGCGCCTTATTTCGGATCGGGTAATCGAAAAAAGCGGCGACCAGTAATTATTACTGTAAATATTAATACCCAGCCGGCAGTCACTTATTTCGGTATGGGCGACCGACAAATTGACGGAGCGAAAAGTATAAATGCCTGTGCCGGTTTTCTTCATAGTCGGATTGGTCTGTTGAATCAGACAACTATTAATGGTCACGTCGATCCGGGGATCAGCATCTATGCCATCTATGAAAAAACCATAACCCATAAAATTTTCAATAGTGCAGGAATTAATTTCGAGATTAGCCTTAGTAATGGCTATTCCGTCCAGGGCGTAGCGAATATCGCAATAACTCATGACAGGCTGACTATTATCCCAAAATCTCAGGCCATACCATATATTACTCGAACTCGGAGAACCGTTGGTAGTGTCGGCCACGGTCGTAAAGACAATTCGGGAAGCGCTATCGCCGACGGCGGTCAACTGCCCGTAAATATCCATCTTGGATAGCAGACGAAAGCGAATTATGGTTCCCGGTTCAATTGTAAGATGTCCGGTCGTGTCAACCGTCACGAAATCGACAACTTCAATGATCTCAGAATTGGTCCAGACAGTGTCGCCGGTAATGGTCCCGCTGACAGTAACCGCCCCGGATACCAATGGAGATGCCAAAAAAAGAAAACAGAGAAATAAACCGAATCCGTGATTGATTATGCGCCTCACATTCCGCTCCATTCGTTCGCTCAAAACCGTCGTTAAGATGGCAAATTTCGGTATCATATAAATATAGTCATGTTTTGAATTCAGACAAGCGCTTTCTTCGCCGAAAAGCCGTTTCGAAAACTGGGAAAAGTAGCTTTCCCTTCGTTTTCACTTGCGTTTTTCGGGCTTTTTCGGCATATAATTAACAGATGGGAGCCTGGAATCGGATGTGAGGTGATTTCCATGACCTGCAAATATTTAATTCGAAGATTCTTGTCTTCGCTTGTGATTCTTCTGATTGTCTTTTTATCGGTGGGCCATTTTGCCCATTCAGAAAATGAATCAGCCGCGGCGGCAAATTCGATCATTTGGCATTTTGGCTGCCTGCCCCAAAAATCCGAAGTAAGCCATACCTTTTACCTGCCTAACAAGGGGTCTTCTCCCCTGGCCATTAAAGAAATCAAGTCGGGGTGTTCGTGCACCTCTGTTTCAAAAATCGAGAAACCGATCGAGCCGGGAGACAGCGCTGCGATAGCGGTAACATTCAAATCAGGACGTTACCGGGGAGCGGTCACAAAAACCACTAAAGTATTTACTGATGATCCCGTGAATGAAATATATGAATTAACCATTCAGGCGAATGTCATCAAAAAAGATGAAGCCTGCGGAATCATAAAATTGCTGCCCCAAAAATTGGAATGGGTGAATGATAATAATATTATCTCCGGCGATAGTATTATTAATATTGCCAATACCGGCCCCGATACGCTCTCAGTCTCAGTGTTTCATCAGCCCGAAAATATCATAAACAAAATCAAGCTCCCGCTCATCTTGCCGCCGGATAGTGAGACTGATGTCCCAATAAAACCGAAGCCTGCAAATATTATCTCTTTCGAAATGAAAGGCACTTCGATAACCTTTGCCGTCATCGGCCGAGATACCACCATTGTAACGATGCCGATTGAAATAAAGAAATAGATTAAATTATGGAGAGTCCTATGCATATAAAATCAAAATACATCCTGGCAATATTCCTGATTATTTTTGCGGCATCATTCTGGTCGGGCTGCGGCGATGATGACAATGACAATGGCCTGAACTCCAATAATCATCCCCCGATTATTAATTCATTAACTGCCGATCCCGACACTTTTCTGGTCGATCATAGCGTGACGGTCATTGTCCTGGCGGAGGATCCGGACAGCAATGATGTTTTAAGCTATTTGTGGGAGGCAAGCGAGAGCTGGCTGGCGCCATTGGGGGACACAAATGTTAATTTTATGGTCAGGCTGACCAATTGCTGCCCTATCGATGCCATGGATTCGGCCTGGGTAAAAGCCACGGTGACCGACAACCATGGGGCGAAAGATGTCGACAGCATCAAAGTCTGGATCACGCCATGACTCTACTTAGGATTCATCTGATTATAACCGCAGCTGTTTTTATCATTTTGGCTTTCGCCATGACCGGCTATTCACAAAACTGTTGTGCTCCGGCGGTGCCCCAGCAGGGTGTTCTCGGCGAAACGGTCGCCCTGCCGCATACGCTCGAAATCGGGTTGCACTATGAGTATCTTCGCTCGGCCGGCCTGTATGAGGGCTCCGACCAAATCGATGATCCCAATTTGACCAAAGCGATCTGGAAAAGAGCGATACTGACTCTCTCTTACGGCATCATGCCGAAACTCGGCGTCAGCGCCATAATTCCATATCTGTGGAAGGAAAAGGACCGTTACCTTCCCGCTCTCGAAACCCGCTATATAAATGAAACCGAAGGAATAGGCGATATCACTTTCTTTGCAAGGTACAGCCCCCTGGCCCGAAGTTTTGTCAACTTCCGGGAGCTTTCGGTTGGATTCGGCGTCAAAATTCCGACCGGCGCCACCGACCGGCAAAATTATAATTTTCTTTTGCCTGAAGAGCTTCAGCCCGGAACCGGCTCATGGGATTACAATTTATCATTGTCATACTATCAGGGCTTCGAGCCGGTCGATTTTTATTTAAGCGGCACATATTTAATTACGACTGAATACCAGGACTACAAGTTCGGCAATCAGTTTTCATATCTGCTGAGTTCGAATTTTCATCTCCTGGAATGGCTCGATGCCACCGCTTCCCTCTCCGGATCAATGCGGGCCAAAGATCAGGATAACGGCGAGGATAATGACCAGACCGGCCGACATCAATTGTGGCTGGTCCCTGGTGTTCAAGCGCAGGTGCTTCCCAAATCGCTGCGCCTCCAGGCTTATTTCGAGCAGCCTATTTACCAGCATTTCGAGGGCACCCAGCTTGGCAGCGTCTACAACCTCCGCCTGACCGCAGTCTATTTGTTACCTTTTAAGAAATCGGAGGAAAACTAATCAGATTTTTTGTGTACAATAAAAAATAGCGGTGCAGGGACTTGAACCCCGGACACGCGGATTATGATTCCGCTGCTCTAACCAGCTGAGCTACACCGCCATTCTAATTCGAGCCAACTAATTTAATATATTATCCGATATTGTCAAGAAATTTCAAGCGTATTTGAGGCTGTTTCCCGACCCAGGCAGTTCAATATCGCCTTCTCGATTTTGACCAGATCGACACAGGTATTTTTGCACGGCCCTTCCGGGCGGCGATTGGGAAATCCGATCACCGGGATATGCGTGTTGACATCCTTAAACCCGGACAGCAAATCGCGCTCGCAGGCGATGGCAATAATCATCTGCGGCCGGATCGCCTTGATCTTGATCCGCGCCTCGGTGCCGCCCCCCACCGTGAACATGTGGAAACCGTAGTGATCCCTCAGCTCCCGCAGACTCTTAAAATTGTCCTTGGTCAGACAGCGCGGAAGCAGAAGCAGAAGTTTATCCGGCTCGGCCCGGGGCGCTTTGGAGCCGACTATCAGATTGTGAATCTTCAGAAAGGAATTGGTCAGACGGTCCTTCGATATTCCCAGAAGCCGCCCAATAGCCATAACCAGATCAAGAAGCTTGTTTACCAGATTCGGGATAATAATGAGCCGGGTTATCGGCCTACGGGTTATGGCCGACCAGACAAAAAGCAGGAGCCATAATATAAGAATCGCCGCGAAAGCCAGAAATGTCAGCGAAAACAGCTTGGGGATAAAAGGGCCGGTCGAGGTCAGCCGCGGAAATATCAACCAGAGGAATAACCCCGCCGCCAGGATCACAATAATGGTGGTCAGGACCGCCAAGCCGAGAAATACGCGGTAATCAGCTTCCGCCGACTCGTGCTTGACCGTCCCATCCCAGTCCAGCCACTCGTCGCCAAGTTTGCGATCGACCGCTTTGTTATCCGAAGATTCTTTTTTCATATCAGCCATAATTATAGTCGGAATATATATTTATGTAGTTATACGGTCAATAACAGCGCAAGATTTAATTTAATAAAGCTGATCCGATATTAGAAAATTATGAACCTGCAGAAAATTACGCGGATTCTTCAGGACGTGTGGGAATATCCGACCCAAAATGATAAAGGAGCCGTTGCCTCACTCAACGGCTCCTTATCCCCACCTCAAGTACCCTTCACCGCCATACTATATGTAAAGAGTAACTAACTTCACCATCTATATATAACAACTGGTGTGCCAAACCCCGAAAACCTCCGTCAGTAGCTCGTATTTTTTTTACTATCAATATGTTATGAGTAATTATTACGTTTTTATGTAAAAAGAACAAATAGGTCAAATCGCATAAACTGCGTCGGACAGAATGACCATATCTGTGCATCCCGAGGTTAAGAGGTTAAATAACAGCGACATATATGACAAAAGCCTTATTCGCAGCAACAAGGCAGAAAATACATCTACCGCCATTCGTGCGCCATTTTCGCGCCCCAAATGACCCATTCGACCGGCCGACAAACGGTAGCAGGTCGGGTTCCTGCGATTGTGATTTTGATTAATGCGGCATTTCCTGACAAATAGAGTGAGGATGGAAAAAAATGATAATAAAATACAATTAAAAGTACCGGTTAATATCGTAAATATGTAAAATTGATTCCCGGACAGGCTGGTCAATTGCCGCCCGTCCATACTTCCAGGCAAATGGCGGATTCAAATTATTTTGCCGTGACAAAATACATTAAGACTTGACAATTAATATCCGAATTGACTATTCTTTTATGGAAATAATCAAGAATCCTAATCACTACACATATTGAGAGGAGATCTGCATGAAGAAGGCAATGATTACTTTTGGGCTGGTATTGATTATTATATCCGGAGCATCTGCTCAGGATGTAAAATTCGGTGCCGGCGTCTTTGGGGGAATGAATATTCCCATTGTCCAGCAGGATCAGGCTGCGGGAAGCGCTTTTGGAGTCAGAGCCCGACTGGCCCTCAAGCCCTTTTTGGTTATCGAGCCCAATTTGATGCTGGGTAAATGGGGTAAACCGGGTGAGATCGATGGCTATGATCTTGGAATCGATGGCTCCAAAGTGACATCCTATGGTGTCGATGTGGCTCTGGGCGGCGCTCCCGGCGTGGTCGGATTCAAACCGGTTGTATTTGTCGGCGCCGGTATCTACTCGGTAAAAAACGATGATACCGGTTATGATAACAGCAAACTTGGTTTTGACGGCGGTCTTGGGTTCCTGATCGGGGCAACTCCATTTCTTGATATTGATATTCGCGGCACCCTGATGATTGCTCCACAGGAGGAAACTTCCAAAAAGGCTGCGATTATCACTGGCGGCTTAACCTATTACTTTGGCGCCGGGAATTAGGAGGTAATGACAATGAAAAAATCAAAAATCATAATAGCTCTTGCTTCGATACTGCTTCTGGCAATGGTATTTTCCGGCTGCAAGTACATCATCTCCGGAACGTTTGTCATAGTCCAGGATATCGAATTTACCGCCGAATCCGGCTTCTATTTCTATCAGGTCGATATTACCAAGGAAGCTGATTGGAATGATCACAAGGATGACATCGATATTATCGATGCCGTCGGAGTGGAATTTCATATTATCAGTGATGAGTCCGCCAATGTGACTTTCAGTGCTTATGTCGATGAGTATTCGGGAGTGGGATCGACTCCGACTTCGGTACCCACGACGGCCACGAAGATCATCGACGGCCTGGTCGTCCCGCCCGGCGAAACGACAATATCTTATTCGGAGTCTCTAAAATTCCTGACCGGAATAGACAGGCTGAAAAAGCTGGTTAGAACCGGAAAATTTGACTATTTCGGCACCAGCACCGGGAATCTTGGAACTTCTTTTGTTATTGATAAAGGAAAAGTGATTATTACTTTTTCCGCCAGCTGAGACCGGCCATACGAATAGCCCGTTAATTTACAAGCCCGATGTTGCGGCGGTTACGCAACATTCGGGCTTTTTTATTTGAGCCGCCGGCCGCAAGCCATGGAGCAAGGGCCATAAATAATTGTCACATTTGCGGTTTTAATAACTATAGGGCAGGTGAGCCGAAAAAGGCAAAAAACGGACGGTTTCATTAGCTTTATCTGTCTGGAATACCACCCGTCTGCCCATCTTAAGTCATTATAATCTTTAATGTTACACCGACAGAGACGGCACACGTCATATAAATCCGCAAAATTTCTAATCTGTAAAAGCCTCTGGTTAAAAAAAATTACTATAAACCATAATTCACGCGCCCCAGGTTTGAAAAGTTTAGCAAACTGTAACTTTTTATATAATAAACCGTTACTCTGTCAATAATAGATATAATCATCTATAAGATTAATATATTCATAAAATATTTAAAAAAGTATGCGCGGGTATACTAAAATATGCTTGACATTTTCGTAATATGTTTTTAAATAAGACTGCTTTATTAAACTTTTTATAGGCGTTTGCTAAACTGATGAGACTTGAGATAGGAGAAAAAATCAAAACCCTGCGACTGGCTTCGGAATTGACTCAATCCGAACTGGCGGCGCGGGCACGGCTGACCAAGGGCTTCATATCCCAGGTGGAACGGGATCAAACCTCGATTTCACTGGACTCGCTGCTGGATATCCTTGATGCCCTTGGTGTTACTATCACCGAGTTTTTTGGTGATATCGGCCGGGCCCCCAATGTTTTTTCTCCCAAGGACCGTATTGCGGTCCCCGACAAGGGCGTTGACAAATTTGAAATCCTTGTCCCGGGAAGCACCAACAATATGATGGATCCGCTGGTGATCGGGCTGGCGCCGGGCGAGGGTCTTGCCGAAGAGGAACCGCATGCCGGCGAAGAATTCGGCTATGTTCTGTCCGGAACCTTGACACTGATCATTGGCAAAAAAACCTATAAACTGCCTCCCCGTCACTGCTTCTATTTCGAGGCCGATGAGAGGCATCAATTCATTAACCGAGGCAAGGCCAGGGTAACCCTGCTCTGGGTCAGCTCGCCGCCTCAAATGTAAACTTAAATGGTAAACCCTTTAGAAAACGGAGGGAGGGATTAAAGATGAAAATACTTGGACGACATCTTGTTGCCGAAATGGCTGACTGCAATTCCAAAATTCTGAATGACATTCAGCTTTTGGAAAAGGAAATGAAGGAGGCGGCCCGCGTATCGGGTGCAACCGTAGTCAAATCGACATTTCATCGTTATAATCCCCAGGGTTTATCCGGCATTATCGTTATCGCCGAATCCCATCTCTCGATTCATACCTGGCCGGAGTACGGGTACGCCGCTATCGATTGTTTTACCTGCGGATCAAGCGTCGATCCCTGGAAAGCGCTTGAGTATATTAAAAATGCTCTTGAATGTAAAACGGTCTCGGCCAAAGAGATCAATCGCGGAATCCCGTCGGAAGTCGACGAGATCATCGCCCACAAAACCGGAACGGCCGCTTTCCCGGCGGTCACTGGCAGTTAATCCTCGAAAAAGTGGGGTGTGCCATGATTAAGGCCATCGACATTCGCAAGCCTAGCCGCGCACACAGGCTCAGGAAAAGCGATTTTACTCAGGTGACGGAAATGATCGGCAGTCAGAATCTGAAGACGCCGTTCTTGATTCTCAGCCGTTCCGCAATTAGAAAAAACCTGGCTGATCTTGCCGCGGCACTTCCCGGCGCGGCCATCTGCTATGCCGTAAAATCCAACAACCACCCGGCCATTCTGGAAGAAGTCGCCGCTGCCGGACACAACTTTGATGTCGCCTCTTTCAGCGAACTGCAACAGGCGGTCGAAGCCGGCGGCCATGCGGATAAATGCATCCATTCGCATCCGATAAAATCACCGCTTGAAATAGAAAATGCGGTCAAAGCCGGGGCCAATACCTTTGTCATCGATAATTCCCACGAAATCGACAAATTTATTCCGTACGCCGATAAGGTGCGGCTCCTGATTCGCTTCAAGGTCGCCGACAGCAGCGCCGTCGTCGACCTCTCCTATAAATTCGGCTGTGAGCCCGATGAGGCGCTCGGTCTGGCCGAGAAAATCAGACGATACGGCCTGAATTATTACGGCATGACTTTCCATGTCGGCAGCCAGTGTGTTGACAACAGCGTCTATGTGAGAGCGGTCAAAATGGCCGGCTCGATGATTACCGAACTGAAAAATCACGGCTTTGATACAATAATGCTTGATATCGGAGGCGGTTTCCCGGTGCAATACACCGATGCGGTTCCCTCCATCGAAATCTTTTGCGCGCCGATCAAGCAGGCCCTGGCCGACAACATCGATCCCGATATCATCATCGCCTGCGAACCGGGAAGGTTTATCTCGGCCCCGGCGGTAACATTGGTCGCTTCGATTATCGGGAAATCGAACCGGTCCGGGAAATCATGGTATTTTCTCGATGATGGGCTCTATGGCTCGTTTTCGGGGCGGCTGTATGATCATTGCCAATACCAGGTTTTCACCAATCGCAACACCGTCTGGAGAGATTCGGTTCTGGCCGGCCCGACCTGCGATTCATTCGATGTTATCTATGATAACATCCTGCTGCCGCCTTTGGAACTGGGCAATCTTTTGCTCTTTCCGGCCATGGGGGCATATTGTTCGGTGTCGGCGTCAACTTTCAACAGCTTGAGAAAGGCGGAATACATTGTCGTTGAATAACAGCAAGCGGGGCAAACGGGTACCGGCCAGGAAAAAAAGCATGGCAAAGGATTCCGAAAACTATATTATTGAATCCTCGATGGAGGACCTCTGGAATGTCTGGTTTACCGAATTGCATGAGGGCAAAAGCGGCCTGACCGTCAAAATCAAGCGCCTGGTCGAATCGACCCAGTCTAAATTTCAGCGCATCGACATTCTTGAAACCGAAGATTTCGGCAAGATGCTCGTGCTGTACGGC
Source organism: candidate division Zixibacteria bacterium HGW-Zixibacteria-1 (assembly GCA_002838945.1). Lineage (NCBI taxonomy): Bacteria > Pseudomonadati > Candidatus Zixiibacteriota > candidate division Zixibacteria bacterium HGW-Zixibacteria-1. The sequence goes on along the minus strand of PGXB01000008.1, from coordinate 89,698 downwards.
TCGATCATGGTGGCCGACAAAGATCTCAATTCATACAACGAAATGCTCACGCATGTGCCGCTGTTCACGCATCCGAAACCCGACAACGTGCTGATTATCGGCGGCGGTGACGGGGGCGCGCTGACTAATGTATTGAAACATTCCGAAGTCAAAAAAGCCACCATGTGCGAAATCGACCGGATGGTCGTCGAGATAAGCCAAAAGCATTTCCCGAAACTGGCGCCAGGATTCAAGGACAAACGCGCCCGGCTGGTTTTCCAGGACGGCAAGGATTTCATTAACAATTCCAGAGATAAATATGATATTATCCTGCTTGATCTCTCCGACCCGGTCGGCCCGGCGGCGGAACTGTTCCAGAAGAAATTCCACCGCAAAGTCTTCGACTGTTTGACCAGCGATGGTATCATGGTGGCGCAGTCCGAATCGCCGTACTACAATCCGGTGACGGTGCAGCAGATGTACAAGAATCTGCGCGGGATTTTTCCAATCGTACGGATGTACACCGCCCATGTACCGATATACCCGTCATCCTACTGGTCGTTCGCCTTCTGTTCGCGGAAATATGACCCGATCGATGACTTCGATGCCGTGCGATACAAAAAGCTGAAACTGAAGAACAACTATTACAACGCCGAAGTACACCTCGGCTCCTTCCTGCTCCCAGAATATGTCAAGCAGTTGATAAAAGAATAGCACGGGAAATATTACAGTAATTATGCAGGCCGACCAATGCGTCGGCCTTTACTTTTTCAAGCCGGCCCCACACGTGGGTGCGTCCCCGCAGGAATCTTGTAGATACCACTCTATAGTACCCCCGTGGGCAATTTTGCCATCAAAGTAGGGGTGTTTTTACAGGTACCGAAATGTTTAGAAAATTGGAATAGCAGGAGCCCGAAGATATTTTCCATAGCAGGAGTGAAGCTAAATAAATCAGAAACCTCGACGCGAACATGAATAAAAGGGAACCTCGCCAAAGCTGGCGTTGAAAAAAACGATTGTTGATTGTCAGGGGTTCAGGAAATAATTAATCAGTAATAATTGAAGCAGCCGACCAGTGGAGCCGGGCCGCCATTATAAAAATAATTAGACAAGTAAGTAATATCCAAAATATTTAGCAAGCAGTCGACATTCGTGTCGGCCGCGGACATATGCGGTGGCTCAGGGCCGCTCTTGTATAAATAATTTATGATAAATACAATATCGAGAATATTTAATGCGTCATTATCGTTCGCATCACCCGGCTGGAAAACCGATATCCCATGAGCTTCATAAATATTGACAAAGGTCGAGTCCACCGGGTAGCCAAATGTGCGCCAGCCATGAATAAATTCATAGATATTCCAGCAATAATCATGATCGGGATTGTCCGGTTGAGGGTCGTAATTGGTCAAGACATCCCACATGGCATCTGTTCCCCGCCAGTAAGAAGAAGAGTTATGATCATTGTTATGCCCCCAAATAGTTGAGCCGATACGGTAGTTGTCATCATCCAAAACATCATATAAATCCCATAGTGCCACATTGATACTCCCAGGAACTGAGGCGCCTTCCCATTGGGGCGTTGTCTGCCACGGCGGGTTCGCGGGGTAATCCCAGGAACTTGAATAATAGGCCGGATCCGGGACAGACGTTTCATAATTATGCACTATCCACTGGGGATCATTATAAGTGGTATTAATAAAAATAGGATTATTTCTGACAAGTGCGGAATGCAAATTCGCCCAGCCTTCCGAAATTGATAACTGAAGATTATTTTTGCCGGATTGGGGAATAAGATAATTCCAGCTTCCGCCCGTCTCCGGTGGTCTCTCCATATAAGTGTACATGACATAATGTCCATACTCATGCAATATTACCGCATTATCCCATTCATCCCAATTTAAATCATAACCCGTTTTGCTTGCAATATAGATACCTGGAATACCATCCACGCTGAAACCACCAAATGAGCTTGTCGTCCTTGTATTATCCAGTACATCCCAGACTATTATATTTTTCAGTGGTGGAATAAGACCCATATTGCCTTCGAGAAACGAACAACCCTGTCGAATGCAGTTCAATATATTATAGGCACCTGCAATATCTAAATTATTAATTCGGAGATATTCAGGGGGGATTACAGCGTCTATATAGCCATAATTTCTGCATATGATGGTGTGATTGTAATATTTGAGGAGGTCTCCGATCGAAAGGTCGTGGTCCTCAGCATATGCGATCGTTGTAGCAGAGTTATCGGACCATAATGAGATTAAAATAACTGGTTGATCTGCAATAAAACAAAATCCACCTTGATAATCGGTTACAGTATAGTCGATATATTCATATGAATCGCAATTATCATCATTGCAGTAATATATTGCGACCGTTATTTGTTCGCAGGGGTCTATGTTGCTGCCATTGTCAACATAACTGGCTTCCCCGCAAATCGTATATACAGATATCATTTTAATGGGAATTGAAATTGTAGTATCTAATAGGAATATTTCGATGTTTTCCGGTAACTCATCTTGCATATCGATTAAATAGATTGAGTCATTAATCTTATTAAGAGGTAGTCTTTCTTTGAATTGCTTGCGTATCGCGTTGCTATTCCCCTCAAATAACAAAATATTCTTCTTTACCGGATGCACGAAAAGTGTATCCAGCCTGTAAATACCATTTTGGTTTATATATATGTAATTTGTATCATTTTGGGGCGCGGTCTGCTTAAAATAATTACCGGTATTTTTGCAGACCTCGAATTGCTCAATCCTTAGTTTTTGCGACTCAGCAATGGTGGGTGGCGGACCGAGTTCCTTGATTGTCACAGGACTTATAATAAGAGTACTATCTTCATTATAATAAGATATATTTGACTCAATGGATTTCGTATGAATGGTAAAGTCATAATAGGGACTATTTGCGCGCTTTGACGCTTTCACCCCCATGTCCTCTGTACCGCGCGGATGAGCAAGAATTCCTATCGCCTGCATCGCTGTCGCTGCCCCTCTTATTTGAAAGAGTATAGTGGTATCAACAACAAAGCGAGCTCGGAGTGTATACCTTTTATCGCGTTGCAGGAATCCCGTCCAGAGAGTATCACCTTCGATAAATTTTACGCCTTCGGAACATTTTAAAGTAAGCGTATCGGGTATTCCCATGGTATGTATGAGATCATGTTGTGGAATAATTGTAAAGACGGCTTCGAAAGCCTCGTGCAATTTAGGCTCACCTATAATCTGGATATTGCAGTCCGCCGTAAACTCAAAAAAACCCTCTTGGCCGCCATAAGCGGCAAGACTGAGTAACTCAGATAAGAAAGCAAGCGCAAATATCAATGCTGTCTTTTTCATTTCAAATCACCTCCTGTTAGTTTTAATGTGAAAATAGCCGGATTTTTCCATAGATTGGCCTCACCTCCTTCCTTTTTTTATACACCGCATCACATATAAACTTCCCATATTCACAGAAAGCGTAAAAAATAACTGAATCCTGATGCCGACACAAGGAAGTATATTCTCCGGAGTCCACGACAATATAATATTTCATGCCCAAATTGCAATAGCTACCAGGCTTACTTTTTAGATCAACCCGTTTCTCTGCTGATAAAACAAGACGAATAAAGTAGGATATGCCTGGCGGCCGGGCGTAGCCCGGAGCTCGGCTCATGGTTTCTTAAGCCTTATCTCCCGCAAAAACCACATCACTTTGATGGTAAAATGGTCATCAGGGGGTATTATAGAGGACATTGATATAATTATGGCTATCGGTTCGTCAAAATTGTGCGCGAAGGGGTGGCCGCGCCAAACTTGTTTGGGGCGGAACTTCTTCTTTCGATTTTTCGCCGGGGAATGGATATTCAATTTATTTAAAAAAGCAAAAACAAAGCCAATTTCGTGTAAGCAAAAGGCAGGAATAAAATTACAAGGAATTTTTGTCTCCGTAAAAAACGCTGACTACATCATTTTGATGGTAAATTTGTTACATAATGCCATACATAATTGTCAAAAGATAGCTTTTAAAATGTCAGGAGCGCCCGCCGATCACTTTGGGAATAATAATATGATTTGTCGAAACACCGCTCTCTTACTCGAACTTCATCTCCACATCCGCGCGGTCCGATTCGGCCACTTTAAACAACTCGCGGCGCGTGTATCCGAGCATCCGAGCGACAAACATATCCGGGATCTGCTCGATGCGAATATTGAAAGTGTTAACCGAATCGTTATAGAACTCGCGTCGGTCGGCGATCTGGTCTTCGATCTCACTGATCCGCGACTGGAACTGCACAAAACTCTGGCTGGCCTTAAGGTCGGGATAATTCTCGGCCACTGCAAAAAGCGACTTGAGCGCCCCGCTCATCATATTGTCAGCGGCCGCCTTCTCCCCCACCGTCCCGGCATTGAGGAAAGCGGTGCGTGCCGCCGTCACTTCCTTGAGAACCCGCTCCTCGTATTTCATGTATCCCTTGACCGTCTCGAGAAGTTTGGTCAGTTCATCATGACGCTGTTTCAGAAGGACATCAATATTGCTCCAGGCCTTTTCGATGTTGTTTTTCAGCCTGACCAGGCTGTTGTAAATCGAAATAAAATAGCCGATCAGGATGATGATTATCAGACCCAGTGCAAGGAATATTCCAATCAGGACTGCTCCCATCAAGACACCTCCTTTATATGACGCCGGCAAAGTGCAGAGTCACCAGCACCCCGGCAATAAATGTCCCGCCGCCCAGGGCAAAGGTCAGAATCATTTTCCCCCTGAGCGAACGAAGCATCTCGTTTTCACTCTTATCCGAAATCATGTACGTCGGTTCGTTTTCCCCCTTTTTTATCAGGACCTTATCAGGGGCATCGGGGCTGTTAGCCGCCGTCCCCATTATAAACAAATTATCCTTGTCGGTCATAAAATATTCATAATATTTCCTGTCCCCGACCCGGCTCCCGAAGGTGAATTTCCGGCCCGGTTCGATCGGCGAAAGATTCAGTTCCGATATATTATCGGGCAGCCGGTCGAAATTTCCGATATTCCTCAGCGTATCGATAAGATTCGATATTCCCTCGAACATACCCTCTTTCTGATAGAATGCTTTGCGGACATCGACCGTAAACTCGGCCCCGTCCGGATCGACATACACCGATCCGGTATCATCCTCGGCAAAAAAGGGAATGCGCCGGTCGCCGGAAGCGATCATCACCCATTCATGAGTCGTGCGGGTCCGCCCTTTCGAGTCCCGCGAGGTTCTCTGCTTGTATTCCTTTATTTCATACTTGAAGTAAACACAGTCACTGTTGGAAAAGGGCGTCTTGATCATCTGTTCCGCTTTGACATTGCCGTGAATTTCCACCAGCCCCATGGCCATCGACCTGATTTTCGAGCGCGGGATATCCCTGATCAGGCGGTACTTGCGCATGGTTCGAAAACCCTGCATGAATACCGCCGCCCCGGCGATAATGAACAACGATGCGACAATATAATTCATCTGTTTCTATATCCGAGTCCGATCAAATTCATTATAAACCATCTCTCAACAAAACGGGGCGCCACAATGGCGCCCCGTAAAATAATCATATTTTATAATAAAATCAACGGCCCATGCCCGGCATGCCCATCTCTGTTTTCGTGTATTCTTTGGGCAGTTCATAAGTTCCGGCCGGAGCCGCCATATCCTTAATTTCGAAAATCTGCATAACACTGGTCGCTTCGGTACCCATGATGTTCATTTTGTTAAGGGTTTTAATCGGGATGCCCTTGATTTTTTTCATTTCTTCTATCATTTCCTCATAACCGGGCATCATTCCCTTAAACGAATTGGTCAGTTCCATGAAAGCGGCATAGTCGATTTTGGCATCCTCGGTGGCCCACAATTCAATATCAGAGCCGCCGCCCATACCCATGGTCATTTTGACGTTATATTTCGTGCAGTTCCAGTCGCCTATTTTCTGGGTTTCCTCGGTCGGTGTCACTGTGAGTTTCATCCTCATCATTTCCATCATCGGCTTCATCGCCTCGATCTGTTTCTTGGCCTCTTCATCATCGCCGACCATTTTCGAGAGATCGCCGAGCGCATCAAGCGGCACTTCAGCATATGATTTGGTTTTGTGATCGATCATGTATATGACATTTTTTTCAGCCATAATAATAACCGATGCGGTATCGCCTTCATCCATTCTCGACATCCCTTTGCCGAGCCAGATCGTCGATGTGTCCGAACCGGCCGGAACTTTCTGGCCCATCATCTCAAAGGCGCCTCTTTCATTGACCTGCTTGATCATCGTGTCGGCACTGACCAACATCGGCAGGGCAAGCAGCATTACTAAAACGGTTAAGACCGTCCAACCCTTTGCCTTCATTTCTCCTCCTGATTGATTAATGGTTTCTATTATGCAAAAATATATTCGATAATATCCACACCCATGTGCCTTACAACCGTGAATATTACCAGACGAGTATTGAGAAGTCAATTAAAAAGTCGGGATTAATTTTATCATCAAATTCCAGGACAGGAAAGGGAGATTGTCAAAGATATTATTCCTCTTTCGCTTCCTGCCACCATGCTTCAAGTTCTTCGAGAGTGAAAGCACCGAAGCTCTTCCCCGATTCGGCAACTTTGGCTTCGATATGGTTGAACCGTTTCTGAAATTTCTCCAGCGTTTTATTGAGAGCCTGTTCCGGATTGATATCCATCTTGCGGGCGAGCGATGAAATTGCAAAAAGGGCATCGCCGATTTCATGCTCGAGCTTTTCCACATCGCCGCTATTCATTTCCACTTCAATCTCGCCGACCTCTTCCTTAACCTTTTCCAGAACCTCGGACGGATTGTTCCAATCGAAACCGACCCCGCCCGCTTTTTCGCCAAACCGAAAAGCCTTCACCAGCGCCGGCGCCGATTTCGGAATGCCATTGATAACCGACTTCTTTTCTCCCGAATCTATTTTGATTTTTTCCCACTGGTCCCGGACTTCCTGAGGCTTGAGATCTTTCTTTTCGCCGAAAACATGCGGGTGGCGGTTGATAAGTTTCTCATTTATATCATTAATCGCATCATTTATGTTAAAATGACCCGCTTCTTCGGCAATCCGTGCGTGAAAGATTATTTGAATAAGCAGGTCGCCAAGTTCCTCGCGAAGGTGCTGAGGATCGCCGCTCTCGACCGCCTCGACCACTTCATAGGTTTCCTCGATGAGATATGGCAGCAGTGACACATGCGTTTGCTTGCGATCCCAGTTACAGCCTCCGGGTGACCGGAGAATGGCCATTATATCAATTAATCTGTTGAACGGCTCTATTTTATGAGACATTTTCGATTTTTCCTTTCCAAATCACCTTTTGTGTCGATATTAACCTATAATACTGAAACAAGGTCCGGAAATAAAGGGTTTTAAAAATATCCTTGGCTTGACAAAACGTATTGTCTAAGGTATTTTTGCCTTTCTTGAGAGGACAAAATGAGTATAGAAACGAAAAAGAACGATAATTCCAAGGCCCAGCCGTACGATCCCAAGACGGTCGAGAACCAGATTTATGATCGCTGGCTCAAGGCCGGTTATTTTAGAGGCGAAGTCAACAAGGACAAAGAGCCTTATTCAATAGTTATTCCGCCGCCGAATGTTACGGATATTTTGCACCTGGGGCATGCCCTGAATAATACTATTCAGGATATCCTTATTCGGCAAAAACGGATGTCCGGATTTGAAGCTGAGTGGGTTCCCGGTGCCGATCATGCCGGAATCGCCACCCAGGTTATCGTGGAAAAACAACTCAAGAAGGAAGGGACGACCCGGCGCGAGTTGGGACGGGAAAAATTCCTGGAGCGGACCACCGAACTGGCTTACCGGAATAAAGATTATATATTAAACCAGCTCAAGAAGATCGGCTGCTCCTGCGACTGGGATAGAACCCGGTTTACCATCGATGAGTCGCTGTCGCGAGCGGTGCTCAAAGTTTTCATTCATCTGCATGATAAAGGTTTGATCTATCGCGGTCACCGGATCGTGAACTGGTGCCCGTCATGTCAGACCTCGCTGTCCGATGACGAAGTTGAGCATGAAAGCAAGCAGGGTAGTCTCTGGTATGTTAAATATAAGATCAAGGGTTCCGACCAGTTCCTGACCGTGGCCACTACCCGCCCGGAAACGATGCTTGGCGATACTGCTTTGGCGGTGAACCCCAAAGATGCCCGGTTTAAGAAATTTGTCGGCAAAACGGCGATTCTGCCGATTCTCGAGCGTGAGCTGCCGATTATCGCCGACAACTATGTCGATCCGGAATTCGGCACCGGTGTCGTGAAAATTACACCGGCCCATGATCCGAATGACTTCGAAATCGGCCAGCGTCATGATCTGGAAGAAATAAATATTCTGAACAACGACGGCACCCTGAACGCCAATGCGGGTAAATTCAAGGGGCTGGATCGTTACGAGGCCCGTAAACAGCTGGTTAAGGAACTTGATAAAAAAAGCCTTCTGGAAAAAATCGACAAGTATGATCTTGCAGTCGGCACCTGTTACCGCTGTCATCAGGAAATAGAGCCATATCTGTCCGATCAGTGGTTCGTCAAAATGGCGCCGCTGGCCAAACCGGCTATCGAGGCGGCCCAAAAAGGTGAATTGAAATTTCATCCCGATTACTGGTCAAAGACATACTTGCACTGGATGGAAAATATCAAGGACTGGTGTATTTCGCGGCAGCTTTGGTGGGGACACCGTATTCCGGTTTACTATTGCGAATGCGGTGAGGAAATTGTGGCCGAATCGATGCCCGAAAAATGCCCCAAATGCGGCGGGTCGGAAATTATGCAGGATGAAGATGTTCTCGATACCTGGTTCTCGTCATGGCTCTGGCCCTTCTCGACGTTCGGCTGGCCCAATAAGGATCCCCTGTTGGAATATTTTTATCCGACCCGGGTTCTGGTCACCGCCTCGGAAATTATCTTCCTCTGGGTGGCTCGAATGGTCATGGCCGGATATGAGTTTATGGGCAAGATTCCCTTCAGTGATGTTTATATCCATGGTACCGTTCGTGACGCCAACGGGATTAAAATGTCGAAATCGCTCGGTAACGGCATCGACCCGCTGGAGATCATCGATCAGTACGGCGCTGATGCCCTGCGCATATCACTGGTGCTGGCCACCCCCGACGGGCAGGATCCCTGGATTTCAAAAAACACCTTTGAAGTCGGCCGCAATTTTGTCAATAAATTGTTCCAGGCGTCACGATTTGTGATGATGCGAACCGGTGATGAAAAACCTGATATAAGCAAGACTCCTGGCGGTGATTTAATCCTGGTCGATAAATGGATACTCTCCCGGCTGGAGCGGACCATCGAAACGACCAATAAGTATATGGCTGAATTCAAGCTTTCGGCAGCGGCCAAGAACCTGTACAGCTTTACCTGGAATGACTTCTGTTCATGGTATATCGAATTGATTAAACCGGATCAGCCGGGACAGCCGATTCGAAAAGAATCGCTTAACGTAGCCTTTTACGTTCTTGATAAAATAATACGACTTTTGCATCCATTTATTCCCTTTGCCACCGAAGAGATCAATTCCAGGCTAAGGGAATTTTTCCCCGGCAAAGAAGAAACCCTGACTTTTGGCCCCTGGCCGGAGGCAACATCAGGATTTAAAAATGAGGTTCTGGAAACATCATTCGAATCGATCCAGTCGGTGGTTAATGCGGTAAGATCGATCCGGGCCGAAATGAATGTTCCTCCGGGAAAGCGGTCGGATCTGCACATCCGTATTACCGACAAGGAAATGGGCAAGCTTCTGGAGACATACCAGGACTATTTCCGGTCGCTGGCCAAGATCGAAAAGCTGTATATCGGCGAAAACATCAAGAAACCGGGGCTTTCGGCTTCGGGGATTATTTCCGGCGCGGAAATTTTTGTCCCGCTTGAGGGATTAATCGATATCGAAGCCGAGAAAAAACGGCTTGAGAAAGAACTGTCCAACCTTAAGAATCAATTGGAGAAATTGTCCAAGAAGCTGGCCAATTCCGACTTTCTGAAAAATGCCCCGCCTGACATCGTTGACAAGGAAAAGGGTAAAAAGACCGACATCGAAGAGCGCGTTGAAAAACTTAACGCCAATCTGGAACAGCTCATGGGCTGGTAACAACTATCGGGTATATATTAGAAATAGAGGCGCCAATGGCGCCTCTGTTTTTTTGCAAAAAAAATGGCCGCCCCGTGCGGCCATTAATCAGGAAACTATGAAAACGGGGTTTTTTTAGTTTATTGTCTCAAAATCCTCAATATAACTTGCAATCGAACGGGCGCCCGAAGCATCCGGGAAGGATGATATCTCTACAGGCACCAAATAATCAGCCGGTTTCTTGAAATAATCGCTGCAAAAGCCATAAACAAGCTCCGAAATTCGTCTGGCAGCCGCTTCCGCCCCCTGACGAGGCGTTTCCGGCAGTAAAAGGCCGATTTTGAAGCCAGTATGCCCGGATAGCAGGTCAACATCACGGATCGTGCCTTTCAGCGTTTCCCGCAAGTCGCCAAGAAATTTCTCTTTTTCCGGTTCTTTGCTAAGCAGGCCATTACCACCGAGTTCCAATATCGGTCCGACATTCAAAACGACTAACGACAGAAAAATGCGATAACGCTCAGCCCGCTTCAATTCATAATTGATCAAACCGGCAAAACTACCACATTTTTTTCTTCCGTTAACTAAGTTATCCATGAGCCTGTTATATATCAATCTTTGTTTAATACTTTTGTTCTCTTCATTATGAAGCAATTTCTATTCCGCGTGGAATAAACATGTCAGTAAAACATTTTATTTGCGATAATAATGACTATTTGAGGCTGCCAATGGCCATAATTCAAAGCCCGGGAAGCCAAGGCATGTTCACAAACTGGATAACATTATCTATATAAAGTTATCCACAATCAAACAGTATGCAACTGATTGCGGAATAGATGAAATATATTATCAAAGATGATAAAAATCGGTCACACTAGAATAGCATTATTTACTGCTATTTAGATTATATTCTTTGATTTTATAGAGCAGGGACCGATAGCTGATTTCAAGCAGATCAGAAGCTTTTCTGCGGTTCCAGTTGGTTTTATTTAATACTTCGCTGATCAGCTTTTTCTCTTCCCTGGCAATGGCGCACCCGACCCGCTTTTTCAGCGAATATGACCCGGCTGATTCGTCATTGGGTATAGCCTCTTCGAATCCAACCGGAGCGGCAGCGGTCGATGCCACCGGGACACTGTTCATAAGCAAATCGCTTATGATCGATTCATCACCACGGACAACAACCTGTTTGATTAGATTTTCCAACTGCCGGACATTGCCGGGCCACGAAAAATTCCCCAGACTGGTCATAGCCTCGGGCGACAATTCGGGATAATTTTTATTATAAAGGCCGTTGTAGCGATCGAGGAAGTGCCTGACCAGCAACGAAATATCCTCTTTCCGGTCGCGTAAGGGCGGAAGGTAAATGGTTATTTCATTAAGCCGATAAAAAAGGTCATCGCGGAATAGGTGCCTTTGAATGGCTTCCTCAAGGTTTTTATTGGTGGCACAAATAATCCTTACATCGACATGGATATTGTTTATCCCGCCGACCCGGACAAACTCCTGCTGCTCCAGAACCTGAAGAAGTTTTGACTGCAGTTCCATCGGCATATCGCCGATTTCATCCAGAAATATCGATCCTTTATTGGCGACTTCGAATCGTCCCGGTTTCGTCTTATGCGCCCCGGTAAAGGCGCCTTTCTCGTAGCCGAACAATTCGGCTTCAAGAAGGTCACGCGGAATCGCAGCACAATTGACTTTGGTAAACTGCTCCTCGGAACGCCCCGAAAGGGTGTGCATCATCCGCCCGACGATTTCCTTGCCGGTGCCCGATTCGCCACGGATAAGCACGGTCAGTTCCGAATCAGCCACCTGCTCGATAATATTTTTAACCTGGGTCATTTTGGGCGAATCGCCTATAAACTGATCATACTGACTTCGTGACTTCAATTCAGTGCGCAGGCTCTTGACTTCCAGCTTTAATTTCTTCTTCTCGATCACGGCCTGAATGTGAATTTCGACTTCCTTGACATCGAACGGCTTGTTGATAAACTCCGCCGCCCCCAGATGCATGGAATGAACGATATTTTTGGTTTCGCCGTGCCCTGAAAGCATTATAACTTCCGGCCGGCTCGGCATCTTGTTCAACTTCTCCAGAACTTCCAGACCATTCATGCCGGGCATTTTTATATCGAGCAAAATCAGATCGGGTTTTTCGGTCGAGACCATCTGAATGCCTTCAATACCGTCCCGCGCCGAGACAAATTCCATGTTGGAGGACAACCCTTCAGTAAGAATCCAGGAGACCTTCGGGTCGTCGTCTATGATCAGAACTTTTATTTTCTCTTTTGCCATATATGTAATCTTTTGCAGTTTTTTATATTTATCGTCATCGGAAATAAAAAATCAACCGACTTTGGCAAATATTATGCTAAATTTTGCAATATTTTGCAATTATTAAATTTGGAAATATAGGATAAAGTCGGTACCCTGCCCAAATTCCGACTTAACTTCAAGCGTGCCCCCATGAGCGGCAATAATCCTTTCCACGACTACCAGGCCCAATCCGGTGCCGGTTTCTTTGGTGGTATAATATCTATCGAAGATTTTGGCGAGATTCTCTTGTTTTATGCCATGACCGGTGTCAGCGACCACGACGGTCAAATAGTCTTTATTTTTAAAAGAAGGTCGGCTGATTTTGCCGATTACCTTCAGGACGCCGCCGTCTTTCATGGCATCGATGGAATTCAGGAACAAATTCAGGAAGACCTCAAGAATCTGGTTTTTGTTCATGGCTATTTCGTAATTGCAATCGTCGTATTCTTCTTTTAACGAAATGTGTTTTTTCCTCAGTTCGGGGCCGACAAATTCGGCGGCCCGCTTGATTATCGCCCGAATGTCCCTGATTTCGGTTTCATACTTATGCGGTTTGGAAAAATCGACAAGTTCCGTCACCAGTTCGTTGAGCCGCTGGATTTCTTCCTCGGCCATTCCATAGAAGGCGGTATCTTTGGCAACCTGGGGCCATTTCTCGCTTAGAATTTGGATCCACCCTTTGATATTGGTCAACGGCTTGCGAAGGTCATGAGATATCTCGGAAATCATATTGCCCATAGTCAGAAGGCGGGTGGCGTTTAACAGCGCCTTTTCTCTTTCATATAAACCGGATGCCTGGGAAATAATCAACCGGGCCAGAGAAATCTCCTGGCTGGAATAAGGACGATCACTTCCCGAACCGATGCAGAAAATATGTTTGAGAACACCTTCCTGCATCACCGGCAGGGCGGTAAAATTCGGCCCCGGCTTTGGATACGCCGTGCATTTATTGATTTTTTCCCGCAGAATCGAAGAGAAAGCGTCGACATTATCGAAATCGAGTTTTTCCAGTTCCAGATTTTCCAGGATAACTTCATCGGCATTAATCAGGTCAAGATTAATGGAGCCGCTTTCGGTCAGGGGAATACCGGTCCCGGTGGCCCCTACCGGCTTAAGGCAGTTGGACAGCGGCTGCCATTCGAACCAGAGCGCGAAATCAATCGTCATTAATTTCTTCATATATTCAAAGACGGCGTTCCGCATGGCTGAAACCGAGCCGACGGCGGACAATTTCCGGGATAACTCGAACAGGACAGAAAACTCTTTCAGCTTGCGGAGGTTATCCTCGAATTGTCGGGCATCATCAATTGCCACTGCCGCCTGGGAGGCAAAGGTCGTCAGAAGTTTGAGGTCATGGTTACTGAAGACCTGACCGTCTTTTTTATTGGCCATATTTATAACGCCCAAAACCCGATTCGAGACTTTCAGGGGCACACAAAGCAGCGACGCCGACGAATATCGTTCCTTGTTGATCCGCTTGAAGCGCTCATCCTCTTCGACATTTTTGATGATAAGCGGTTCGCCATTCTGGGCGACATGGCCGGCAATCGAAGAACCGATCGGCAACCGGACGGTTTCGGCAAGTTTGGACTCGAGACCGATGGACGCTTCTATAGTCAGGCAATCATCGTATGAACTGATCAGCATCAGTGATCCGATTTCGGCCTGGGTGACGCCGGCGGCCAATTGGACAATCTTTTCGAGAAGTCTGCCAAGTTCGGTGGTGTGTGCCAGGGAGCGCCCCGCTTCATAGAGCGCGTTGATTTCCTGGAGCCGGTTATTAAGATTCATATTGGAAATCTTGAGTTCCTCAAGAAGCTTTTTTCGGTCAATATTTGCCTGCCTGATTTCCAGTCCGCGCCGAACTGAAATTTCGAGCTGCGAAAATTCCACCGGCTTTAGAAGATATTCGAAGGCGCCGTTCTTGATGGCGTCAAGCGATGATTCCAATGAAGCGTAGCCGGTCATCAGAATGACAATCATTTCCGGATCGACCTCTTTGGCGGCCTTAAGAATATCCAGACCGGAATACTCCGGCATTTTTATATCGGTGACGATCAAATCAAAAGGTTTACTCTTGATTAATTTTATGGCTTTGCTTGATGACTGAGTGGTGGTCACGGCATGGCCGCTGTTGGAGAAAAGCTCAAACAACGAATCGCACATGCGCGCTTCATCATCGACGACAAGGATTTTCTCAGATGCGCCACTCATAATCACCCTCCTCCTGGTCGATCGGCAGGACTATCTTGAAGCAGCCGCCCTTTTTGCCATTGAAAAACTCGATTGTTCCGCTGTGGTTGGTAATGATTCCGCGGCTGACCGAAAGCCCCAGGCCCGAACCGCCGCCCTCCTTGGTCGAATAGAACGGCTCGAAAATATGCGGAATATGCTTGGCATCAATGCCGCACCCGGTATCCTCCAGCAGCACCTGGACCTTATGCGTCTCATGCGAAATCCGGATGAAGACTTCGCCCCCGTTCGGCATGGCATCCCTGGAATTCAACAGCAGGTTCATAAAAACCTGCTTAATTCCATCGGGCCAGGCCATGACTTCAGGAAGAGGTTCCTGGACTTCCATGATGGTTTTTATATTGGCATTTTCCAATTGGCGATTCATTAACGACAGCACTTCCTTCATAATCTGATACAAATTTGTTCTGACAAACTTGATTCGCATCGGCCGGTTAATATTCAATAACTGGCGCACAATCATGGCAATTCTGTCTATCTCCTGACCGACAATATTAATATACTCAGTGTTTTTTTCGGGTGATTGGTTCTGACGTTCAAGAAGCTGGAGATAATTTTTTATAATTCCAAGAGGATTGTTTACTTCATGCGCAATTTTGGCCGATAATTCGCCGGCCACGGCCAGACGCTCTGTTTGCAGGAGAAGCCTCTGGGTTTTCTGAAGCTTATCGATCGCCTCTTTCTCCGACTCGTACAACCGGGCGTTTTCGATGGAAACCGCCGTCTGATTCGCCAGAATCGAAAGAAACTCGATATCTTCGTCCTGAAATCTCTGGCCCGATTCTTTCTGGGAAATAATCAGCACGCCGCGGAGCTTTGTTTGAAAAATCAAAGGTACCACCAAACCATTCTCGAAATATTTCACGAAAAATAATTCGCCGTCGGTCTGCAGTTTGCGCGAAATATCATTGATATAGACCGGGCGATTGTAGGCGGTTATGTACTTCCCGAATTCTCCGTCCGGATGAATGGTCAATTCTTCACTGGGAAAGGGCGGTGAGCCTTTTACTCTTGCTATGTAAAAATTCTTGTGCTCGTAGGGGCGCGGCAGGTACAAAGCGGCCTTGGCCGCTCCCATCTGTCCCAGCGATGTCAGGACAAATGAATCGAGCAGAGTCTCATAATTGAGAACCGCATTGAAATTGCGGCTTAATTCGAAAATCGTGTACAAATCGAAAATTCTTCGTTTAAGGAGCCGGTTGGATTCGGTCAATTCGACAGTGCGCTCTTCGACCAGAAATTCCAATTCGTGATGCGCCTTTTTGAGAATATCATCGGCTTCTTTTCTCGGGGTGATATCGACCATGGAGACAAAATCAGCATTTCTACCGCCATAAATAACCGTCTTCGAATACAGGTCCACCCATTTTTGCCTGCCCGACTCGGTAATCGTCCGATATGAATAGTGATTGACGACATCGGTCTCGCCTCTCTGTTTTCTGGCCGCCTGGTCCATTACAAAGGGTCGATCATCGGGATGAACTGTTTTCCCGAATTCGTTCTTGCCCCAGCTCATCATTTCCTCAATAGAATACTCGGTCAACTCCGAGATGGCCTGGTTGGCGAATTTTATCAGCCCATCCTGAATGATAACGATCGCAAGAATGCCCTGCTCGGAAAGCAATCGAAATTTTTCCTCACTTTCCTTCAAAGCGCTTTCGGCCATTCGACGATGGGTGATATCCCGAGCATGGGCACAATTGTACTGGCGGTCATTAAACTCGAGGTAATTAATCGTAATCTCGACCGGAAAAACAGTACCATCCTTGCGCTTATGGGTACTTTCAAGGGTCAGCATGGTCGCTTTTTTCAGTTTTTCCCAATGATCCGTCCAGACTTTTTCATCAAAATTGGGATCAATGTCAAAGACAGCCATCCCCAATAACTGCTTACGAGTATAACCGAGATTTTTGCAGGCGGCATCGTTCACGTATAAAAAACGGGCATTGGGGCCTATCCAGAAAATAGAGTCACGACTCTTTTCAAACGACAATTGCGACAGTTTTTCCGCATCGAAAGGCAGCTCTGTCTTAACCGAAAGGGTCTTTTGAGCAGTCTTTTTTACGGCGGTTCGGCCTTCAGGCGTTTTGCCGCTTTTATTTTTTTTCCGGGACGTCATAATATTTTATTCTTATTGGCCAAAAAATCGCCCACGGCATAATGAGATCCGCAGATAATAATAATATCGTCAGGATCGGCTGAATTAACGAGTCTCTTAAAAGATTCCACCACGGAATCCGAGATTCTGACCGATTTGATTTTTTTGAAATATGAGGCGACATCGGTCGGATCGGCCGTGCGATGAGTGTTCAATCGCACGACTTCGACTCTTGCCGTGATTGGCTGGATATATCCAATCGATTGCTCGATATCCTTATTTTTAACAAAGCCAATAACAATATCGGCCTTTCTTCCCGGATAAAGTGTCTTGAAACACTCGACCAGGGCCTTTATTCCGGCCGGATTGTGCCCCACATCAAGAATCAGGGTGGGCTTGCCGGGAACTTTGATAGTTTGAAAGCGGCCCGGCCACTCGGCCTGACGGAGCCCGTTTCGAATATGCCCGCGACCAATCCGGAAACCGTCACGACGAAGAAGCTCGATGGCCTTAATAGCCAGAGCGGCGTTTTTGGTCTGGTGATGACCGGGAAGTGAAGGTTCTATTTTATTTAATCCCGGGCTCTCACCAATGTAATCAAACCGGAAAGGGCGCCCATTGGAGGCAAAATCGGCGGGCCGTAAATATGTCAGCGGCGCCTTCCGCTCACGGCATACCCGGGCGATTTCATGGCGCGGCTCCGGCTTCATAATACCGATAAGGGCCGGAACGCCCGGTTTTATGATGCCCGCTTTTTCATAGGCTATTTTGGTCAGGGTATCGCCAAGGATATGAACATGATCGAAAGAGATATCGGTAATAATCGACAAGACCGGCATCAGCGTATTGGTGGCATCGAGGCGCCCGCCAAGTCCGACTTCAACCACGGCGATATCGACTTTTTTATCGGCAAAATATGCGAACGCAAGGGCGGTGCAGGTTTCGAAAAATGTAATTCGATTGCGGGAAATAATTCCTTTGTAATTTCCGATAAAATCAGTCACATAATTTTTGTCGATCTGCCGTCCATTAACCCGGATTCTTTCTCGATAGTCAACAAGATGCGGCGAGGTGAAAATGCCGGTTTTAAATCCGGCCTGGCGAAGAATCGATTCGATATAGGCAGCCGATGAACCTTTGCCGTTGGTACCGGCTATCAGGACCGATTGGAAACGGTTCTGCGGGTTATCGATTCTGTTCAACAATCTGGAAATATTATCCAGGCCGAGTTTTACTCCGAAAAGCTCACGGCGTAAAATAAAATCAATAGCCGCAGAATAGCCACCCTTAAGATTTGACATAGTTCTATCTCTGGAAATATTTTAACAGGAGAATCAGGGTCTCGCGGAGCTGTGTCCGATTCACGATTTTGTCCAGAAATCCTTTTTCCTTGAAAAACTCCGAGGACTGAAAACCTTTGGGCAAATCCTGACCGATTGTCTGTTGAATGACGCGCGGCCCGGCGAAGCCGAGCAACGCCTTGGGCTCGGCAATGATGACATCGCCCAGCGAAGCATAGCTGGCCATGACACCGGCTGTGGTCGGATTTGTCAGGACCGAAATAAACGGAATTTTCTTCTCGGCCAAGACAGCCAGCAGGGCCGAGGTTTTGGCCATCTGCATCAGCGACAGGATACCTTCCTGCATCCGGGCCCCGCCTGAACAGGAAACGATAATAAGGGGGATTTCCCGTTCAATAGCCCGCTCAATGGCGCGCGCTATTTTTTCGCCGACGACCGATCCCATTGAACCGCCGACAAAATTAAAATCCATTATTGCAAAAGAAACTTCAATCGAGTCGATTTTGGCGATACCGGCCCGCACTGCATCCTTTAGTCCCGATTTGATCTGCGCGGCACGGATTCGGTCGGGATACTTTTTTGAGTCCTTGAATTTCAGCGGATCCTTTGATTCCAGATCGAGATCATATTCTTCGAGCACCCCATTGTCCAGAATCATCTTGATATATTTCAGGCTGGGGATTCTAAAATGATATTCGCAATTGGGGCATACCCAGAGACCTTCTTCAAGCTGCCGGGTATATATAATTTCGCCGCACTCGGGACACTTGGACCAGAGTCCGTCGGGAATTTCTTTTCTTTCCACACCGGTCAGACCGGGTTTGGCTTTCTTAAACCAGTCCATTCTTTCCGTCTTCTTCCCTGAGATTCTTGACCATTACCATCGCGTCCTCGGCCGGACTGTGATAGTAGTTCGGTCTGGTATATAATTCATAGAAACCGAATTTACGGTATAATTCAATTGCCGGCATATTGCTGGGCCGGACATCAAGGAAAATATTCTCGCACTCGGCTTCCCTTGCGATTCCCAAGATACTATTTAATAATATTTTAGCAATATTTTTTCCCCGATAAGACGGAGACACGGCAATATTGGTCAGATGGGCCTCCCCGAAAGAGACTATATAAGCCGCGTAACCTGTTATGACTCCATCACTTTCGGCAATCAGGACGCCCCGGTTGGGTCGGTTCAACTCTTCCGTAAAAGCAGCTTTTGGCCACGGATCGGTGAAAATTTCAATCTCCATAAGAACGATTTTGGAAACATCGACCGAAGTCATCGGCCTGATTTTGAAATTCTTCAGATCGGTCCTGACAGGCTGATTCATTTCGTCCCCCCCGGTTTGAAATCCTGGATATATAAAGGTTCTAATCGTGCGATGTCGTCGCCCCCCGATTTCTGAAGGCGGGCTAGACCGGTATTGATTAGATCAATTATATTCAATCGAAAAGAAATATCATCGACAATCCTGTTATCCGAAATTTCCAGACGGCTCATGTCAAGATCAATTCCCAGAAGCGGCGGGAGATTCGATCTATTTTTGAGTTCCTCTGCCGTGATTACCGAAATAAGGGTGTCATTAAAATCCGGTGATTCAATCAACCCGATGTAGTACTCATTGCGACGAGAAGGAACCAGGACCGCCGTCCGCCCATATTCGCGGAATAATCTCCCGGAAATGGCGGAATATATCGACAGACCGACAATGGGAATTTCCAGGGAAACGGCCAATGCTTTGGCCGAGGCCATCCCGACCCGAAGGCCCGTGAAAGAGCCGGGACCGGTCGCAATCATAATAACATCGATGTCGTCTTTATCCAATTGTGCCCGATTCATGACGTCTTCAATCAATTTGAAAATAAACTCGGCATGGCGGTAACGGTCATGATTCTCAGCTTCATATAATTGCCCGGAATCGGCCGCCAGGCCCACTCGTAATACCGATGTGGAACTGTCTATGGCGAGGATGTTTTTTCCCTTTGACATCATTGCTTCAACCAGCCGGCTTGTTAAAATATGAAATAAAAATCTTCCGTCTCTTTTCGGAGACTATTTTGATTTCTATTTTTATGCTGTCCCGGGGCATCATATCCCCCGCTTTTTCGCCCCACTCGACGACCGTAATACCCTCTCGCATCAGATAATCATCCCAGCCGATTTCATATAATTCGCTGATATTTTTCATCCGGTACAAATCAAAATGATAAAGCGGCATTTTGCCGTAAAGCTCATTTACAAGTGTGAATGATGGGGACCTGACATCGCCGGCATTAATTCCCAGACCGGCGGCAATTCCTTTTATAAGGCAGGTCTTGCCGGCTCCCAGCGGGCCGCTTAAAGATATAACGTCGCCGCTTTTAAGTTCGGCGGCCTTCCTGCGCCCGAGTTCCATGGTCTCTTCCACCGAACGGGAAATCATAAAACTGTCTGTCTGATTTATCTTCATTATCGGGGAGTCATGACGGCAACCGGCACTACCATCTCTTCAAGCGAGATGCCGCCGTGCTGGAAGGAGTTGCTGAATTGTCTGATGTATTCATTATAGTTGTTCGGATACACAAAGAAATAATCTTCCTTGGCAATCAGGTACGTGGTGGCCAGGCCGAATTTGGGAAGACGGTAATCTTCGGGTTTTTTGATCAACCAGGCATCTTTGGGATCACAGTTCAGATTATCGCCGTACTTATATCTGAGGTTGGTCGAAGTATCCTTCTTACCGTGCGCCATAGTTCCCCGGGAACACAGGACCGAGCCGTGATCGGAGGTGACAATAACGGTAAAATCACGCGAGGCAAAAGCCTTCATGATGGTATATAACGGCGAATGTATGAACCAGCTTTTCATGAGCGACCGAAAGGCCGCTTCGCTCCCGGCAATTTCACGAAGAATGATATTGTTGGAACGGCCGTGGGCCAGGATATCGAGGAAATTGAAAACGAAAGCGACCATGTCCGATTGATAGTAATCGGCCACCCTTTTAGCTAATGCTTCACCCTCGGTGTTGTCGAAAATTTTCTCATATCGGACGTTCCCGGAAAGCTTGATCCCTTCGCGCTCCAGCAAGTCATGCAGCAATCTGTCTTCCGACCGGTTCAGGGATCCTTCATCACCCTCCCTGTAAATATCCCGATATTTTTTCGAGATATCATCCGGAAAAAGACCGGCAAACAGGGCATTGCGGGCGAACGGCGTGGCACTTGGCAGGATCGAGAAATAGGTATCGCGATTTATATTGTAAAACTCCGACAGCAACGGCTCAACGGTCAGCCATTGATCGAGACGCATGCAGTCGACAACCAGCAAAAGGACCTTATTACCGCCTTTAAGCAGTGGTATCATATAATTGTGAAGGACATCCGGCGACAGGGTCGGTCTTTGATCGGATGTGATCCATTTGGAATAATTTTTCTCGAGGTATTTGGTAAACTCGATATTCAGCTCATGGCGCGATCCGAGGTGTGTCTGCATCAAACCTTCATCGGGGCTGTCATCCATCTCCAGATCCCAGCCGGCCAGGACCCTGGCGGCTTCCAGCCAGTCCTGAGGCTCCATGGCACCATAGAGTTTTTGATTGAGCTTGTTTATATCGGTAATGTATCGTTTCATCCGGCTTTCGCCGACGATCTTCCGTGTTTCCAGAATGCGTTTGGCCACCATCAGAACCTGCGAAGGATTCACCGGCTTGGTCAGGTAATCATCGATTTTCTGGCCGATCGCCTCATCCATAAGCGATTCTTCTTCCGATTTGGTCACCATCACGACCGGAAGATGAGGCTTGATCTCCTTTATCTCCTCGAGGGTGGTCAAACCGTCTTTGCCGGGCATCATTTCATCCAGAAGGACAAGGTCGAGTTGCTGGCTGCGCACCAGGGCCACGGCATCGTCACCGGATAAGGCGGTGATAACCGCGAAACCCTTTTGCTCCAGAAAGATGATATGCGGTTTTAAGGAATCTATTTCGTCATCGACCCATAATATCTTTTTCCTGTTCATACTTCCCTTCCAAATCAGCTCATAGGTTTGCCCAAGGTATTACGCATACTGTCTGAAGCGTCTGACCTTTAATCCTCCGGTAATCGGCAGGACAACCTGAAAGATGGTTTCCCCGGGCCGTGACTTTACCAGCGATATTTTGCCTTTATGGTATTCTTCGATAATTCTTCGGGATAAAGTCAGCCCCAGTCCCCAGCCACGTTTCTTGGTGGTAAAACCGGGTCTGAATATTTTTCTGGCAATACCCGCCGAAATACCTTTGCCGTTATCGATTACTTCAATAATTACGAAATGATTGTCCTTCGACAGGGCCGTTTTAATATCCACCCGGCCGGATTGGGGATCGACCGCCTGAAGAGCGTTTTTTATCAAATTTTCTATAACCCAAGCCAGCAATTCGCCATTAACGGAAACAGCCGGCACGTCGCCGCTGCTTAAACCGATTTCAAGCCCCTTGCCGTTAAACGGCAGGCGCCTGCGATAATAGGCAACCGTCTCATCCATCAGACTGTTGATATCGGTCTCGTGTAGATCCGGTTTGGCGCCGATCTGGCCGAACCGATTGGCCACACGCTGTAACCGAGTGATATCCGTTTTCATTTGATCAAAAGTTTCCCCATAATTTATCGCACCGGTTTGGTTGTGGCCGGGACTTCCCGTCTCCCCGCTGGAAAGTATCTCCAGCCAGCCCATCAGGGATGATATCGGGGTTCCAAGTTGATGAGCCGTTTCTTTGGCCATCCCCACCCAGATATGGCGCTCCTCCGAGCGTCGAATATTTTGAAACCCGACAAAACCAACCAGGATGAAGGCGGCAACCAGGCCAAGCTCGACAAACGGCATCCATTGCAGCTGTCGGATTACCCTGGAGTCACCATAGTAGAAATAACTGAGCGTTTGACTGCCGAATTTCAACGGAATGGCTCCTTTATCATCCTTCATGTCGAGCATGATTTTTCGCAACCTGGCAAGATTCTCGCCGGAGCGGTCGTTTTCATCGATCCCGCCGACATTGCGCCAGAAAACCGGCTGGTCATCGAGATCGCCGATAATTACCGGGAAATTAGCTTTTTTAATAACCTCATCAAAAATAATCTGAACTTCACCACCCGAAGAGTTTTCACTCGCGGCGAGCTGCCATAACCTGACATATGTTGCGGCCATTCGTTCGGCATCGGCCTTTAACTGGGCCATAACATCAAGCGAGTACCAGACAAATACAATCGAAATAATGATAATGCCGACAAAAAGAAACAGCTTGAAAACCGTTGTCTTGCCGATCGACATTCTTATGGTCGAACGATTATCCACGTGATGTTATCTCTGCCAGTCCGCCCATGTATGGCCGAAGCGCCTCGGGAACCACGATGCTTCCGTACTCGGTTTGATAATTCTCGAGAATGGCCGGAACCAATCTGGCCAGGGCCACCCCGGAGCCGTTCAGGGTATGGACAAACTGCACCTTTTTATCTTTATTGCGAAAACGGGTATTCATCCGCCGCGCCTGAAAATCCATGAAATTGGAAACCGAAGAGATTTCCAGATATTTTTCCACACCGGCGGCCCAGATTTCGATATCATAGCACTTGGCCGCCGCAAAAGAGAGGTCGCCGGTGGCCAGGAGCCGTACGCGATAGGGGATTTTAAGCAGCCGCAGAATTTTCTCCGCCTGTTTGAGCAGGGTTTCATGTTCTTCGGCAGATCTGTCGGGATGGACAATTTTGACCATTTCCACCTTGTCGAACTGATGCACCCTTAGAGTGCCGCGGGTATCTTTGCCGGCCGCGCCCGCCTCACGGCGGAAACATGGAGTATAGCAGGCATAATATAGCGGCAGCTGCTCTTCGGTGAGAATCTCATCACGATGAAGATTCGTTACGGGAACCTCACCGGTCGGAATCAGATAGAAATTCTCATCCTTGAGCTGATACATGTCATCGGCCAGTTTCGGCAGTTGGCCGGTTCCGGTCATGGACTCGGCGTTGGCGATAAAAGGCGGCGCGATTTCGGTAAAACCGTCGGCAGTATGCGTATCCAGCATGAAAGAGATAAGCGCGCGCTGCAACCGGGCGCCGGCGCCTTTCAGGACATAAAAGCCGGAGCCGACAATTTTGGTTGCGGCCGGAAGATCCAGCAGATCGAGCTTCTCGCCCAATTCCCAATGGGGAAGCGGCTTGAAGCTGAACTTATTAATCTCCCCCCACTCGCTGACCGTGACATTGCTGGCCTCATCGGGTCCGATCGGGACCGATTCATGGGGGACGTTGGGCACGCGCAACATATGATAATCGAGCGCTTCCATAACCGACCGGAGGTCATTATCAAGGACGGCGATGTCCTGCCCGACCTCTTTCATCCGTGCAATATCCCCGGCGGCGTCTTCCTTGTTCCTTTTCTTGGCGGCAATCTGTTCCGAGACCGTATTCCGCAGCGCCTTAAGTTTTTCCACTTCCCCGATCACATCCCGGCGTTTTTCATCCAGCTCAAGAATTTTGCCGATATCTGCAGACTCATTTTTATTGATAACCGCCTGCTTTACCAGCTCGGGGTTTTCCCTGATAAATTTCAAATCCAGCATATATTCCTCAAAATGACCGAAGTACTACGTAATCAGCATCTTATAAAAGTATGCCACATTATACAACTTTACAAAATAACGGTTTTAAAAGGGGGTGTCAAGGGAAGTAAAATATTGGTAGTATCGTATTGCTGGAAAACAAATAGAAGAAATCTACTTGTTAAAATGGTATTTTCGTCAAATCGAAAAAAGGAATATCTTTTAAATATCCATCCCTTTTTTGTCTTTTATAATAAAGTATAGTAAAGCCAATTATATTAGTATAATTCTTCTTATCTCTACGTATCAAA
The DNA here is from genome assembly GCA_002838945.1 of candidate division Zixibacteria bacterium HGW-Zixibacteria-1. NCBI lineage: Bacteria > Pseudomonadati > Candidatus Zixiibacteriota > candidate division Zixibacteria bacterium HGW-Zixibacteria-1. The sequence goes on along the minus strand of PGXB01000008.1, from coordinate 64,791 downwards.
ACTCCCTCAAAGGGTTCTTCTGTTATACCCTCTCCACGGAAATTATCAATAAAGGCATATAAAACGTCTGCCCTTTTGTCATAATCATATGTATATTGCGCGTTCATAATTTCTTTTTGCAATATATTATCGTGCCCGACTTTAATGTCGACTGGGTGTATGCTGTAGTTACGTAACCAATTCCACCTACCTGATATGATACGGGAACATGTAGCCACATATTGCTGGTTCCCTCGCTCTTATAGCCCTGTCTACTATGAATTAATGAATCCTCATATATTACAGACTGAACAACAACATGAGGGGATTCTATTACCTCCTTTACATAATCAATTAAATCGGCCATATATGAATGACCCTTTAATATATGTTGACGGACATCCTCGGTCAATTCTACATAATTGCCCTTAAAATCAAGAGTGCCCCAGATTATTTTAGGCTTTTTTATTGTCAATTTTTTTGAGCCTTTTTCTCTTTTGCTGGCGAATCTTGAGGAATATGAATCTCTCCAAACGTTTCTTCATACTTTTTTAGATGGCTATTTAAAATCTCCATCATTGCTTTAAAATGCTGCGGGCTCATGTGAATTAAGATTTGTGGCTGAACTACTATCTGTTGATTTTCAGAAAGCGAATCAAGAGCTGAATTTCCAAATATTAATTGGAAATCATATAGAGAAACAGATAATTTTACGGAATTTGAATAGATTCTCGCCAAATTTTCAAGTGAGCCTGTTTTAATTTCGATGGTTTCATCTTTTTCTTTTTTTATCATGTTATACCTCAATGAGTTTTGATTAGCCTTAATTAATTTAACAATAATAGCCATCTTGTCAAGTTGATTTCAAACTGCGTTACTATTAAATTATTGATGCCACGTTCCGGAAATGGGCATTTTTTTGATGATTTTACCGATATTTCTTAAATAAGAATCAAATATATGCTTGCTTTTTCGGGTATTTTTATTATTATGATTGTCTAAATTTTTTGGGAGATAGAAGATATGGCTAAAGTTTGTGAAATATGCGGGAAAAAGCCTGTATTCGGAAATGCGATTTCGCACGCACATAATATAACGAAACGGCGCTGGAATCCGAACCTTCAGAATGTCCGGGCTAATGTTGACGGAACGGTGAAAAAGATCAGAGTTTGCACTTCCTGTCTCAAAGCGGGCAAGGTCCTCAAAGTGACCCGCCATAAGAAAGCGCGCCCGGAGGGTGCCCAGCCGACCGTCTGAGATCGTTTACAATTTCGATCAAAATTCAAAACCGCCCTTAACAACGGGCGGTTTTTTTAATTACGATATATTGACTTTCAAGTTGCCATTTAGTATAATTGGACGGGTTTTGAGCACAACCCTTAAAATTTCATTTTAGAAAATCGTATTTCTAAGGTCGGAAGATTGCACAATTAGATTCGTCAACATATCTGAGTCAAAATACTACATCGTAGTCTAATAAACTGCGTTACTTCTAACCTTTTACATGGGGGGACCTATGAAGCGCATTTGGCTATTGTCACTATGCTCTATCATTGTCCTGTTCGTGCTGACAACTGCTGTCTCAGCACAAATTCCACACACAATCAGCTACCAGGGCCGCTTAACTGACCTGACCGGCAAGCCGGTGGCTGACAATATTTACTCAATAAAATTCCGAATTATCGACTCCCTGGATAATGAGATATGGTCGTCCGACGGCTATCTGCCGATCCAGGTAAAAGACGGGTTATTCAATCACTATCTGGGTTCATCCAATCCCCTTCCGGGAACACTTGGCGATCATGGCAAACTCAGGCTCGGGATAATAATCGGGATGGATTCGGAAATCCTGACCGATTTATCCAGCACATCTTTTGCATTCAGTTCTCTGAAGGCGCAAAGTGCAAATGCAGCGGACACGGCGGCCTATTCAGTGGTCTCAGAACGCGTGATCCAGAGCCGTGATTTATATCATCAGATAATGGATATAAATCCCAACTCCATAACAGTTGTGCCTTTCGTGGCAAGAACGGCCAATCCAACTGTCACCTTATATTTATACGGCAGTGGATATCAGGGACCTCTTTCTTATCACACTCATGACGGTATTAATGCCCACTCACACGATATCTCGGGCACAGTGGTTTCTTCTTCGGTTTCCCATACACATTCTTATTCTGGAACCAGTGGAACCACCAGTGCCGCCCATACGCATACCGGATCAATCGGAGACTACAATCTGTCGCATTCTCATGGCTATAGCATGGGATCTGTCGATCTCAATCATGGCCATTCATATTCAATGTCCAAAAGCGGCGCTCACCATCATAATTTCTATTTTTTTGGCGTTCATTCAGGGAATTATCTGGCAGCGCTTGGTGATGTCTTGATCGATAATGGCGGATATGATCAAGTAGTCTATGGTTCGGTCAGTCCCGATTCAAGTAATCATACACATCCGCTGACCATAAATGGTGCCTTGGGTAGTCATAATCATACCTTGACCATCAACAATGCCGGAGGCAATCACAGCCACTCCTTATCCATAAGCAGTGCCAGCCCTTCGCATAGTCACTCATATTCAGGGACAACAGCGGCCGATAATATTACTCACTCACACTCTTTCACGGGCTCGGCATCTTCAACCGGCGCCGGCCTGGAAGCAATCGGTGTTGCCGCAGGCACTCTTCCTTCTAATATTTATGTCTATATTGACGGATCACCTGTCGCGGGTCCTTTTGACGGCACTTTTGCCAGCGGCGGTTTGGATTTAAGCTCATACATCACCGGATCAGGGGAGCGTACTATTGAGATTCGAGAAGAAGGCGGAAGTGGCGGGCGGATAAGCTACAACCTGTTTGTGGAGTGATGCCATTATGTCTGTAAAAAAAGTGATTATTCAAAACATATTTGGCTTGCTGACAATATTTCTTTTAATGATTTCAACGATTCACAGTTCCGACGAAATAAATGATCAGGGCATGCCAACAGATATCGAAAATCTGCAAGAAGGCGCCGCGACTGATAAGATGGAATCCTCCCCGGAAGTGACGCCGATTCAAGCCATATTCCTGTCGCCCGGCGATACGATCAGCTGGCAGGTCATTGGGAGCGGTGCGACTTCCGGTATTTCCGAGCAATATCTGCTGAATGGGACTGTCGGTCAGTCCGCTATTGGATTCGACAGCGCTGCGGTTTATCTGGTTCGATCCGGATTCTGGCAATTCTTCTGTGATTGCCGCCCGGGGGACGCCGATGCCAGCGGTTCGATCAATATTCTGGATGTATCTTTCCTGATCAATTATCTCTACAAGGGTGGATCAGCACCTAGACCTTATGCGCTTTGTTCCGGAGATGCCGACTGTAATTGCATGATTAATATTCTGGATGTAACCCAGCTCATTAATTACTTGTACAAAAATGGGAATCCCCCGTGTGAATGCGAAGATTGGGTTTTGGGCTGCGGTCAGCCATTGCGGAAATAATTGAGGAATAATTTCGGCAGGTTGATATATAAAACAAAAAAAGCGTGATGTCGAGTGTTATGCTCGACATCACCGATAATACAAACTCCGAAATTTCTTGAATTATTTAAATTCCTTCATGACCGATAGCTACTTCTCTGCTACCAGCGCCAGGACCGATTGCGGGGTCAGGAAGCTGTGGGCCAGAAGCGATACCGAAACCCGCACCATCATTTGATTCCTGATAAAATTGGTGAATTCAAGCATAAAATCGGTGTCGCGTATCTGAGATTCGGCCGCGGTCAGGTTTTCGGCCTCGACGCGCAGGCCGGTCAGGCGGCTTTCCAGATCGTTTTTCTGGGAGGCGCCGATATCGGCAATGATGCTGTCGAGACGCGAAGTCTGATTATCGATGGCTTCCATCGCCGCATCGGCCGACTCGGCGGTCGATAAATCAAACGGCTCCAGTGTCTGAATATTCGCCAGTGAGCCGTCCGACCCATCCAAAAGTTTCTGCTCTCCGAAAGCGGCATTTTGTACGACAAAATTATATGATTCGACCAATCGGTTAGCTTCAGCCTGATAAGCGTTCTGCATGGCTTCGCTGTTGAATCCTTCATTGGCTGCCGCCGCAGCAACCGAACGCATCTCGGTCAACATGCTTCGCAGTTGCAGGGAGTGGGATGAGGCGGTTTCGTATTTTCTGATTTGCAGACTGACATTTTCAATTTCCTGATTTAGCGAGGCAATGCGGGCCCGCATCCTTTCGGAAATAACCAGCCCGGCCGGATCATCGGCGGCACTGTTGATCCGCAATCCCGTTGCAAGCTTTTCGGCCGATTTATACAGCAGCTGAAAAGACTGATTCAGGCCGCGAATGATTCCGCTGTCCGACAAGTTGTTATTCAAAGAAAAGGTCATAACTCATCCTTATCAAAAGATGATAAATACAACTACAATTAAATATTCGCAAGCGGCATACCGACTGGACATAAAACGTAAGTAGTTATCTCAATTGCAGTTAAGACCGTCTTCGGCCTGCTGGTAAAATTATAAATTATGGGAGATAGCCTATTAAATATAGGATAATTGGGGGACCGCCGGCCGGGTAACTGAGCCGGCGGCCCCATTGTGGAGGAACCGAGTGAAAACCTTATTTATTAATCATCCAATCTTCTGATATATGCGGGAATCTTGGTATTCTCGCTCTGGAAGGCGGGTATGCGACCCCGCCCATTACCGCCGGCCACTTTTCTGACCGGAAAAACCGTCGGCTGTTCCGGGAACAATGACATCACCTTGCCGGGCTCAGCTTTGGCAATCGGTTCTTCATCTTCAGTCGACATTTCGTAGCGAGAGCCGAAACCGGTGGCGATAACCGTCACCCTGATCTGATCCTTAAAACTCGGATCAATAACGGCTCCGAAAATTATGTTGGCATCCTCCCCTGCCGCCTGATTGATAATTGTGGTCGCCTGGTTGACATCGTTGAGCGACATATCCTCGCCACCGGTAATATTGATCAGCACCCCGGCGGCTCCCGACATCGAGATATCTTCCAGCAATGGCGATGAGATAGCCTGCCTGGCGGCCTGTTCGGCGCGATCTTCGCCGGATGCAATTCCGGTTCCCATCAGAGCATCACCGCGCTCGAGCATAACCGTCTTGACATCGGCAAAATCGCAGTTGACCAGTCCCGGGACCGCAATAAGATCCGAGATACCCTTGGTTGCCTGATGCAAAATTTCATCGGCAAAAGCGAAGGCTTCGGTCAAGCGGGTTGATTTGTCCACGACCGAAAGCAGTCGTTCGTTGGGAATAATGATAAGCGAATCGGCTCTATCCTTCAGTTCTTTGAGGCCGAACTCCGCTTTTTGCATCCGTTTGTTGCCCTCGAAATTAAACGGCTTGGTAATGATGGCGACGGTCAGGGCGCCTTTTTCCCGCGCAATCTCGGCTACAACCGGAGCGGCACCGGTGCCGGTCCCGCCGCCCAGACCGCAGGTGATGAAAACCATATCGGCGCCTTCGAGCAACGCACCGACTTCCTCGCGGTCCTCTTCAATGGCCTTGCGGCCGACTTCGGGATTGGCCCCGGCCCCAAGTCCTTTGGTCAGTCTTTTGCCGATTTGAATTTTCTTGCCGGCCTGGTTGCGGTCGAGCACTTGAATGTCGGTATTGATGGCAATAAATTGCACGCCCGACAACCCTGCTTCGATCATCCTGTTGACGGCATTACCGCCGGCGCCGCCCACGCCGACCACCTTGATGTTGGCCGGGCTGTCGACATCATCGGCCAACTCAAAACGAAGTTTCCCTTCACTCATTGTATTTCCTCCATGATTTATTTAAAAATTATTCGAGATCCATTTTTCAAATTTCCTAAACAGGCCCTTGAGGCCGCCTTTTTTGACCTCCACGCCCGGGCCGTGTTTGAAGCCGAAATTTACCAGACCAAGAACCGTGGCATAATCAGGCCGCTTCATCGTTTCCGGGAGATCTTCGATTCCCGCAGGAACGCCGAGCTTGACCGGCATATCGAGTATCTGCTCGGCCAGTTCCACCGTTCCGGGAAGCATCGCGCCGCCCCCCGTAAGGATGACCCCGGCCGCCAGAGTGTCGGGCGAATTGGCCTTCTTGATTTCCCGCGCCGCCAGCGAAATGATTTCCTCCATTCGGGGTTCGATGATCGAGGCCAGCACATTTCGGGATAAGGTTCGGGATTTGCGTCCCATCATGCCGGGGACTTCCATCATATCGTCGGCATCAACCAGCGAAGTCAGCGCCGAACCATAGCCGGTCTTCAGATGTTCCGCCTGGTCGACCGATGTTCTTAATCCGATGGCAATATCATTGGTGACATTTTTCCCGCCAAGAGGCACAACGCCGGTATGCCTGATGGAGCCGTCATAGAAGACGGCAACATCGGTAAGATCACCTCCGATATCGATCAGAACTACACCCATATCCGCCTCGCTGTCGTTGATCGCGGCATAGGACGCGGCCAGCGACTGCAGGACAAGATGCTCGACCCCGATTTCGCATCGTTCCAGGGAGCGGTAGATATTTTTGGCCGAGGTTATCGCCGCCGTTACTATATGCACCTCGACCTCGAGCCTGACTCCGGTCATGCCGATCGGATTCTTTATGCCGGACTGTTCATCGATCGTGTATTCCTGCGGCAGGACATGCACGATTTCGCGATCGGCCGGTATGGCAATGGCGCCGGCCGCCTCGATGGCCTTGTTTACATCCCGTTCGCCGATTTCATTGTCGGAACGCGAAACAGCAATAACACCATGGCTGTTGATCGACCGGATATGATCGCCGGCGATACCGGCGACCGTGGAGTCAAGATGTGCCGATGCCATGATTTCCGCTTCCTCAACCGACTTCGAAATCGACTGAACCGTCTTTTCCATATTTATCACCACGCCCCGTCTCAGTCCTGCCGCGGGCGCGGTTCCGTATCCGAGAAATGTCGGTCGACCATCTTCCGAAACCTCGGTTATAAGCGTTCTTATATTGGCAGTTCCAATATCAATTCCGGTAATAATTCTTGGTTCAGACATATTCAGCTCGCCGATATAATTAAACCTTCGGATCTCATATCCAGCCTGGTGACATCGTTCAGGTCGGGATTGAAATCGAGTAAAAATATTTCCAGGTCCTTTATCCGGTCATATATTGAACCGGCATTGACATCAATCGGAAACGGCAGCCCGTCAATAAATAATGACACATAATCATCATTCGAAAGATCTATACTTGACAGCGCCAGATAAAAATCAGCACAATCGTCCTTTAATCGTGCAAGTTGCTCCATGATCATGGGCAAACGACGATCGGAGGCATGCTTGTATGCTTTTGTCGTCTTCACTCCCGTAATCAGGGGACAATCAAAACCGTCTTCGGAATTATCGTGCGGAAGCAGGTAGCATCTGTCATCCAGAGCATAAAGCATCTGCCCGCCGTCACCGATGACAAACGCACGCGGCGTGATATCGTTAATCGTAATATCGATTCCATCGGGAAGCGAATAATCAATATCGACCTTGATGACCTTGCCCTTTTTAAGGAGCAGGTCGGCCGTCCGCTCAACAGGCAGCGCGAACAAATTTTGCTCCATTGTAAGACCAAGATATTTCCCATCGCCATACTCCGCCGGGACAACAGATACGCGCTTGAGTTTAAATAACCTGGTGTACTTGCATGCAACCAAGACGCCGGCTATGACGACTGTTGCCGCAAGAAGTATCAGGTAGGTTTTCCCGATTTTAGGAAACATTTTTCTTCAATCCTTTGACAATATCAGGATTTATGCGTGTAATACTGCCCGCGCCGATTGTAATAATCATATCACCTGCACGAGCCTCAGCAAGAACCCGCCCGACGGCGTTCTCCTTCGGACCGACATAAATAATATTGTTGTACCCCTTCGTTTCGGCATATTTCGAAATCATCTCCGCGGTCACACCCGGAATCGGCTGTTCCCGGGAAGGGAAAATATCGACCAGACAGCAAATATCCGCCCGCCGCAGGGCTTCGGCAAATTCGCGATAGAACAACTGCGTACGACTGAACAGGTGCGGCTGAAAGACGGCAATTATCCTGCGGCTGTATGATTTTTGGGCGGAACCGAGAGTGGCGATTATTTCCGTCGGGTGATGTGCATAATCATCGACCACCATAATATCATTCACCACCGCCTTGATTTCAAAACGGCGCCCGACACCGCGGAAATTCCGCAGCGAATCGGCGATAGTCACAAAATCGACTTCAAGCTCCAGAGCTGCCGCAGCCGCCGCCAGCGCATTCCTGACATTGTGTTCCCCGATGACGCCCAGGGTTATTTTTCCCAGATGCTCGCCCCGGTGAAACAGCTCGAATTCCGATCCGTGCTCGCTCAGTCTGATATCGACCGCCTGATAATCCGCATCAGGTGACAATCCATAGTTGACTGAAGCCCTGGTTATCTTTCCCCGCAGTTTGGCCAGCACCGGGTCATCGGCATTGTAAACCACAATACCATAGAAAGGCACGCGATTCATGTAGGTCAGAAACGAATTCTCCAGATCATCCATGCCGTCATAGCACTCCAGATGATCCGGCTCGATATTGGTTATCACCGCCATCGAAGGAAACATGGACAGAAACGAACGGTCGAATTCATCAGCTTCGGCGACAAGATAATCTCCCGCGCCCAGTGATGCCCCTGACCCTTTGCCGGCCACGATACCGCCGACGATGATGGTCGGATCGAGACGGGCGTCGGTCATAATTTTCCCGAGCATAGAGGTGGTCGTGGTCTTGCCATGCGTCCCCGAAATTCCAATGGAATATTTCAGGCGCATCAATTCGCCGAGCATTTCGGCCCGCTTTATCACCGGTATTCCCTGCCGTCTGGCTTCGACCACTTCCGGGTTATCTTCTTTCACCGCAGAGGATATCACAACCACATTGGCGGTCCCCAGATTGGCGCCGTCATGGTGGTCAAAAATGGTCACACCCAGACTGCTCAGATGATCGGTAACTTCGCCGGCGCTTATATCCGACCCCGATATTTTGTACCCCAGATTATGAAGTATTTCGGCGATGCCGGACATGCCGGATCCGCCGATGCCCACGAAGTATAGTTCTTTGTACTTACCGAAAATCATATTTTTTCCTTCGAATTTGGGTCGCGATAATACGATACTCCTCAATTATTTCCCCTTTCAAACCCGGTCAGGGCCAAGATCTCTTCGGCTATCATATCCACCGCCGGTTTTTTTCTCTTTCGGTGCATATCCTCAAGCGCCGCTTTCATTTTTTCACGGCTGCCGTCTTCCAGAAGCGTGATGGTTCCTTTCAGCAGATTCATTTCATTCAATTCGCTGTCGAAAATGATGAATGATGCGCCGGCCGAGGCATACACCTCAGCGTTCTTCTTCTGGTGATCCTCGGCGGCAAATGGAAATGGAACCAGAACGGACGGCAGGCCGGCCGCCTCCAATTCGGCCAGCGTCAGAGCGCCGGCCCTGGCGATGGCAATATCGGCGGCAGCATAAGCAATTTCTATGTGATCGGCAAATGCGAAAAGGGCGCGGCTGGAGACCTTGCCGCCCGCTTTCGCGGCTACTTCCTTGTAGTCCCTTTCACCTGTTTGCCATATTAGACGACACTTGTCGGGAAGTGTTTCGAGATGCATCAGAATATTATTGTTGATGCTCAAGGCACCCTGACTGCCTCCCAGAATGAGTATAACTTTATCATCAAGGGCGAAATCAAAATATTTTCTGGCCTCTTCTCTGGTGACCTTGCCGATGATATCCTTGACCGGATTACCGGTCTCGATGAAATCACATTCTTTCTTCAGGTGGTTGGAGGCTTCGCCGAAACCGAGAAAGACTTTATCAACCCGGTGGGCCAGCTGCCGGGTGGTCACTCCCGGATATGAATTTTGTTCCTGTATGACACACCGGCGGTTCAGCATTACCGCCGCCAGGAGGACCGGTCCCATCACGTATCCGCCGGTTCCGACAACCAGGTCGGGCGAAAAGCGAAGGATGAGATAAATCGATTTTAATGTCGCCCCGGCCAGAAGAATCGGAAAGAGGATGTTGCGCAAAATACCGCTGCGACTCAAACCTCTTACGGTAATCAACCAGAGAGGGTATCCGAGACGATCTTTCATGCGGTATTCGATTCCGCGCCGGGTGCCAACGAAGCGGAAATCAGCTTCACCTTCCGGAGCGATCAGTTCTTTCAGCCTGTCGGCAATGGCCAGAGCCGGGTAGAGATGTCCGCCGGTACCGCCTCCGGCAAAGATGACTTTCAGCTTTTTCATCTGACCAGCACCCCTTTGCGCCGGGAAAGATTCAGGAGGACGGCCACTGACACGATCGACATCAACAGGGCCGAGCCTCCATAGGAAAGAAATGGCAGGGGAATACCGGTGGTCGGCAGGAGCGAGGTTACGACGCCGATATTGATGACCACCGCCGTAAAAATCGAAGCCGTAATACCCATGGCCAGTAAATATCCGAATCGATCCGGCTGGTATTTGGCAATCTTGATCCCCTGGCGTATGATTATAAAGAAAAGGAGCAGGACGGCCATCAGGCCAATAAATCCGACTTCTTCTCCGATTGAAGCAAAAATAAAATCGGTATGTGGATATGGCAGGAAAAATAATTTCTGTCGTCCATTGCCCAGCCCGGAGCCGAAGATGCCGCCGGCGCCAAGGGCCAGAACCGCCTGCTTCACCTGATAACTCCCTGACAAGGGATCACCAACCGCCGACATGTAATCGATTACCCTCGGTTTTTTGTATCCGAGGACAAAGACCATAAATCCGATCAGGCCGACAAAGGGCGTTATCAGAACAGCCAGGTGGTACAATCTGACCCCGGCCAGGAAAAATATCATAAGGACCGTGGCGGAGATGGTCAGAGCCGAGCCCAGTCCCGGCTCGAGTATAATTAATACCAATCCGGCGCCGATTAACGGCGCATAGGGTATCATGAACTGCTTGAAATCAGTGATGTCCCGTTTTTTCTGAGATAACGAAAAGGCCAGGTACGCGACTACCACCAGTTTGAAAATTTCGGACGGCTGAATGGTGAGCGGCCCGATAAACAGCCACCGGTGCGAGCCGTTGCGAGCCGGCATGATGAACACCAGCACCAGCATGGCCAGAGATATAAAAATCAATGGCACGGAATAGGCCGCATATTTCTTTAGATCAACCCTTGTCACCAGCCACCCGGCAACCGCGGCAATAATCAGCCAGATAAACTGCCGCTGCAGGAAGAAATAATGCGTTCCGAAGCGGTTTTCGGCCATGACCGATGATGATGAATACACCATCACCATACCGAAGGCGATTAAAGCTACCGTACTGTATAACAACTTCTTGTCCATACCCGCTATGACTCTATACCGTTGACAACATGATTGTTATTCTTCAGTGCCTGTACGGCACGTTTGAAATCCCGCCCGCGATGTTCGAAATTGTCGTACATATCGAAACTGGCGCAGGCCGGCGACAACAAGACTATTTCTCCCGGGGCGGCTGATGCGAAAGCCTTACCGACGGCATCATCCATGTCATCCGAAAACTGCACCGGAAAGGCCTTGCCCAGCGAAGCAAACATTTTTTCGCGCGCCTCACCCAGCAGAATTATTTCTTTGACCTTCCCCCGCCCGTATTTAATGATGGGATCGAAATCGCCGCCCTTGTCGCGTCCCCCGGCAATCAGGATCACCGGCGACGCAAACGAGCGCAGGGCAAAGCAAACCGAATCGACATTGGTCGCCTTGGAATCGTTGACAAACTTGATTCCGGCAATGGTTCCGGCATCTTCAAGGCGATGCTCCACTCCCGGGAATTGACTCAGGGCATCATGAATGGGTTTCGGTGGGACTCCTGCCAGAAGCGCCGCCAGGGACGCCGCCGCCGAATTCTGAAGATTATGCGGCCCCGGTATCCGAATCGACCCGGCGCCGATGATGTCGGTCTCCTTCTCCCCCACGATGCCGACCAGTGACTTTCCCCTCTGAAAGACCCCGGTCGGCAGTGATCGTGAGGTGGAGAAAAATATTTTACGGGCTTTGCTGGCGATATTGTTCTTTTCAATAACTGGATCATCCGCATTCAAAATCAGGAAGTCGGCGGGTTTCTGATTCTCGGTAATGCGATACTTGGCTTTTTTATAACCGTCGAAATTTTCGTATCGATCGAGATGATCGGGTGTAATGTTGAGAATCATGGCGATGTACGGACAGAACTCCTCGATCAATTCCAGTTGAAAATTGGAAACCTCCAGAACGGCATACCCATCCTCGGGTATATCGAGTACCGCCTCCGAAAAAGGAAAACCGATATTGCCGCAAACCTTGTTTTTGAATCCGGCCGCATCGAGAATGGCCCCGATCAGAGTCGTGGTCGTGGTCTTACCATTGGAGCCGGTTATGGCGATAATTTTCCCTTTGCAGAACCATGAGGCAAACTCGATCTCGGAGAATATCGGGATGCCCGAGGCGACAATCTTTCGGATAATTTCGGTCTCCTGCGGAATACCGGGCGAGACAATCACGAAATCGGAATTCAGGAGACGATCGGTATGGCCGCCCGTTTCGAATTCGATTCCGAACGTTTTCAATTCATGAATCTGTGCTTCGAGTTTATCGGCGGACTTGACATCCGACACAAACGGCACGCCTCCGAGACGTCGGGCCAGTTTGGCAGCGGCAACGCCGGATCGCGCCATCCCGACAATGCCGACTTTCCGTCCTTTGACTCTATCCTTGACTGTCATCTTATCTTCAATGTCGAAAGGGTTAACAAGGCAAACAGAGCGCCGATGATCCAGAAACGAATCACCACTTTCGACTCGGGCCAGCCGAGCAATTCAAAGTGATGATGAATCGGGGCCATCTTGAAGACTCTCTTTCCCCCGCGATGTTTATATGACAGAACCTGTATGATGACCGAGAGCGCTTCTATTACGAAAACGCCACCGACCAGCACCAGGAACAACTCCTTTTTGATCAATATGGCAACCGCTCCCAGGGCCCCGCCCAGGGCCAGGGCACCGGTATCGCCCATGAAAACTTCGGCCGGGTGCGAATTGAACCAGAGAAAGCCGAGCGCCGCTCCCACCGCCGCGCCACAATACACCGCCATTTCGCCAGAGCCCGGGATATAGGCAATCTGCAAATAGCTCGAGAAATCGGCTCGCCCGGAAATATAGACCAGACCAGTGAAAACCAGGAAGCACAGCCCGGTCAACCCGATGGCCAGCCCATCCAGACCGTCGGTAAGGTTGACGGCATTCGATGATCCGGTGATGACTATTATGATAAAGGGAAGATACAAAACGCCGAGAACAAGGACATAATTTTTGAAAAACGGGATTTCAGTCGTCGTATCGAAACTGGAGTTGGGCGGCAGGAAGAGCAGCAGCGCCCCGAAGACCAGTCCCAGTGCAATCTGCCCGATAAGTTTTTTGCGCCCCACCATACCTTTGGGCTGGTTCTTTACTGCTTTTAAATAGTCATCCATATACCCGATCAATCCGAGCCAGAAGGTGACCAGCAGGATCATGAGAATAAAATAATTGGTCAGGTCGGCCCACAGGATAGTCGGGATAATAATAGCTATCAGGATAATCAGTCCGCCCATCGTCGGTGTCCCCGCCTTGCCCTGGTGGCTCTGGGGACCTTCGGCACGAATCTTCTCCTTGATCTGATGCTTCTGAAGGATCCTGATAAAAAACGACCCGAGAAAGAGTGATATCAAAATAGCAGTGATTGTCGCGGCCGCTGTACGAAACGTTATATACCTGAACAGATTGAATCCGGACACATAACCGGTCAATTGAGTTAATAGATGGTATAACATATCAATTCTGCCGGAAGGCGGCCCCTTTTAATAATGTTATCAATTTTTCCAGAGCAATGCCGCGCGAGGCTTTGAGATATACTATATCTCCCCTCTGAATATCGTTTATTAAAGCCTCGCCGGCATCGTCGGTATTTTCATGATGTCTTATCTTCTTCTTGTTTAACCCCGCGGCCAGCGCCGTTTCATACATATTTTTTGACAGCGGACCGACGGTCAGAACATAGTCGAAATCCAATTCAGCCAGCAATCGGCCGATTGCCTGATGATACTCTTTTGATTCTTTCCCAAGTTCGAGCATATCGCCGATAACAGCGACCGAGCGACGGTTCCTCATCGAGGCATTGCCCATATATGCTTTGAACGACTGCAAGCCGGAAGACATCGAGGCGGGATTGGCATTATAGCAGTCGGCAATTATGGTCAATCCGTCGATACTTTCGATCTCGCCTCGGTACGATGCAAAACGATAATCAACATTATTTAATTCATCCGGTTTTATATCCAGTCCAAGGGTTTTGCAGACCGCATAACCGGCCAGAAGATTATAAATTTGATATTGGCCGAAAATTTTTATTCCGATTTCGACTCCATCGATTTTTGCCAGGGGGAAACCGTCATCCGAAACACCGGCAGGAGTTGCGGTGAAATCAGCATGATTTAATACACCATAGGTGACAATGCGGCGGTTTCTCCGTGCGGTGGCTTTTGACAGCACCGGGTCATCGGCATTGATAATCACCGGTTTATCACTCTTCATCGAGTCGGCCAGTTCAAGCTTGGCCTCGGCGACGCCCTCGACTGTGCCAAGCGTTTCGAGGTGGGTCGGACCGACATTGGTGATAACCGCCAGATCGGGGCGGATTATATTCGCCAGCCGGGTCATCTCGCCCGGGATGGATATGCCCAGTTCGAAAACACCAAAGCGACTTCCTGAGGGCATGGCAAAAATCGCCAGCGGCAGACCAAAGAGATTATTCAGGTTCCCGGGTGAACCATAGGTCTCTTTTTCTTTGTACCTTATCATAGCGAAAATGAATTCCTTGGTGGTGGTCTTTCCGTTTGATCCCGTGACGGCGACGATTTCCGCCGATACTTTTTCCCGGTAGGCGGTCGCCAGATGCATCATGGCTTCATGAGTATTTTCGACAACGACAACCGGCACCCGGTTGCCTATTTTATCAAGCCCGCCAAAATCGGCGGCAACCACCAGACCGGCGCTGTTTTTGGTGATGGCATCGGCAAGGTAATTATGTCCGTCGGCGTTTTCCCCTTTAATGGCAAAGAAAAGCTGTTCGGCCCTGAGAGTGCGTGTATCAATCGAGACTCCCCTGAACGATACTCCGCCATGCTCGAGGTTCAGCAGTTTACCGTTTATCCGTTCGGCCAGTGTCTTGAAATCCAACGTTATCAACCTTCCTTAGCCTTTCTTGTAACCCAGCTTTGCCAATGCTTTGCTTATTTCAACCTTATCTTCAAAAGGATACCGGGTAGTGCCGATTTCCTGGTAATCCTCGGCCCCCTTGCCCGCCACCAGGATAGTGTCACCGGGTTTGGCCATCTTTAAAATTTCAAGAATCGCCTCGCGGCGGTCGGGGATGACCAGATAATCATCTTTTATCATGCCGGGTTTGATATCTTCTATTATCCGATCAGGATCCTCGGTACGCGGATTATCCGAAGTAATCATGGCCAGATCGGAGAACTCCGAGGCGGCCTCACCCATCAGCGGACGCTTTCCACGATCCCTGTCACCGCCGCACCCGAACAAGATCATCATTTTCCCCGGAGTAATTTCACGCGCCGATTTGCACAATCTCTCTATGGCATCGGGCGTATGGGCATAATCGATCAGGACCAGAAACGGTTGGCCGGCATCAACCGGCTGAAAGCGCCCGGGCACCGCAACGGCCGCTTCGAGACCGGACACAATATGATCCGGTGAAGCGCCCATGGCCGTTCCCAGAGCTGCGGAACCGGTCGCATTCGACAAATTGTACCTTCCGGGGAGCCTGAATATTACCCGGCGCTCCTCGCCCTTCACGACTAGCGTAAATTCGGAGTGATCGGGATGCAGCTTGATATTCTTTATAAATACGTCGACATCCTGACGTGTGACCGAATAGGTCAGCAGACGGCAGCGGACATCAGCGGTGAATCCGGCATAACCGGGCACATCCATGTTGATCACAACGTATTTTCCATCGCCAATCAGTTTTTCCAAAAACAATTTTTTGGCGGCGAGATATTTTTCCATAGTATCATGAAAATCCAGATGATCACGGCTGAAATTGGTGAACAGCCCGGCTTTGAAATCTATATTATCGACCCGATGCAGCACCAGTGCATGTGATGAAACTTCGACGACGCCATGAGTACATCCTGCCTGAAGCATCTCCGAAAGTATCCGCTGCATGTCAACCGAATCCGGAGTAGTCCGCTCAGCCTTGTATTTCGCTTTTCCCGTATCATATACCAGCGAGTTGACCAGGCCGGTTTCCTTTCCGGCTGCGTTCAGAATCAGCCGGGTCAGGTACACCGACGTGCTCTTGCCATTTGTACCGGTGACACCGGCGATTTCCAGCGTATTGCCCGGAAAGCCGTAAAAATTGGCAGCGGCATCGGACATGGCCTGGCGCAAATCAGGCACGATTACAACCGGAATCTTTCCGGCGAATGGTTTTGTGGACATAACGGCCATGGCGCCGTTTTTTATGGCATCGGAGATAAACCGGTTGCCGTCAGTCTTATAGCCCTCCACTGCAATAAACAGCATCCCCGGTTTGATTCGCCGCGAATCGTATTCCAAACCGGTTATTTCGACGTTGCCATCGCCCTGTATTCGGGCGCCATTAATTGGCTTGACTAATTCTGACAGCTTCATTTTTCACTTTCGCGGGAGTTCCGCAAATCAGCCGGCAACGGGCATTTTTATCCAGTGCCACGCCGGCCGAAGGATATTGTTTTTTCACTCTTCCGCGCCCCTCGATTTCGAACTTCAATCCCTGATAATTCAGGACCGCAACGGCACTTCTCATTTTCAGGCCGGATAGATCAAGCATGGTCGCTTTTTCGTCATCGCTTTGCACGACCACCGCGACCGTCTCGGTTCCGGGCAACCGCCTTCCCTCAGGAGGAAACTGCCAGGCCACGACACCTTCGCTGCGGTCGGCGACAATTTTTAACCCTTTTTTCTCGGCCATCTGCATCGCCAGAGAAACATCGCGGCCGACAAAATCAGGTATTTCGATCAAATCGTTTTCGCCTTTGCCGGCGGCCAGTTTCGTATCCGGCCGAAGGAATTCCGAATTGGCGATGGTGTAGCGTTCTGCGATATTCTTGAACGCCGGTCCGGAAGTATATCCGCCGTAATGAACCGGCTCGGGTTGATGAAGAATAACGACGCCGGCCACTCTGGGCTCCTTGACCGGGAAAAATCCCAGGAACGAAGCCACAAATTTATTCTTGATATAGCCGCCGTTTTTCAAATCGACCACTTCCGCGGTTCCGGTTTTGCCGGCAATTGAAACGATGTTCGACTTCACCGGGGTGGCCGTTCCGCGCTCAACGACACCGGCCAAAAAAGTATGCAGCAGTTCCGCATTGTTCTTTTCCATGACTTCGCCCAGCATCAGCGGTTTGGCTTTTCGGGACAGCTTGCCCTGATTGTTGATTATCCCTCTGATTAACAAAGGGCGGTACAGCTTCCCTTCGTTGGCAATTGCGGCAATCCCAGCCGCAAGTTGCACCGGCGTGACTGAAATGGAATGCCCTATTGAGAGAGCGGCGATATTATAATCGGACCACACGCCCGGATCACCGATATGCCCCGACTGCTCGCCGGGCAGACCGATGTATGGCGGTTGACCGAAACCGAACCGCCTGGCGGCTTCGGTTAATTTTTTTCCGCCCAGGCGAAGAGCCAGTTTGCCGGTTCCGATATTGCTCGACAACTCGATAATCTCCTGAAAAGTCAACGAGTCATGTTTCTTATCATCACGCAAACGGCCGCGGCCGCATTTCCAAAAACCGTTCTCACAATAAATCTTTTCTTCAAGATCGACCAATCCTTCATCCAGCAGGGCCGCCGCCGTAAACACCTTGAACACGGAGCCGGGTTCAATGCAGTTGCTGACCGCCCTCAACTTGACCGCGTCATTCTGGTCATTGGCGACATAGTCGGCGGCCGCCAGAATTTCACCCGTGTGGCAGTCCAGAAATATCGCCGTTCCTTCGAGAGCGTTATATTTTATGACCGCCGCTTTGAGCTCTTCTTCGACAATCTCCTGAAAATACCAGTCAAGGGTAAGCACAATTGAATTTCCGGCGACAGGTTTTACCAGAGGAATCGTTTGGACCCGGTAAGTATTTCTGTGGGCGTCCCTCAAATAATCAATCAGACCGGGCGTCCCGGCCAACAGTGAATCATAACTGAATTCAAGCCCCGATATTCCGCATCCGTCAATATTGGTGCACCCCAGCAATTGCTTGCCGACGGCGCCAAAAGGATAATCCCTTCTTACCCCCTCTTCAATATACAATCCAGGAATACTGTCGTTCGCTATTTTTGCCGCCAGATTATCGGCCAGGCTTCGATCGATATATTTAAACCGGTTTGGTTTCAGGGAAAAAAGTTTCTTGGAAACACCCGACCTGCGCCCGTAAGTCCGATCAAGATATTTATAAATATTTCTGATTTCCTTATTATCCGACGGGTATGCATATAGACCGTTGCCGATTACATTTTCGGCTAATTGGCGTCCCTTCCGGTCAAATATCAGACCGCGCTCGGCCGGCACCTGTATCTTCCCGCTGGACTGTTTCTGGGCCTTTTCGCCATACGTTTCCCCATGAACGATCTGAATGACCGCCAGTCTGAAAATGAGAACCGACCAGACCAGGATTACCAGAAAGTAAATAAATACCATCCGCCCGTTACTGACCGTAGCGCTCGTGTTACTCTTCATCTGATTCAAAAATGCCGTTGGTCGCTGCTTTTGTTTCATTTAGAACTGGAAGATTTTCGGCGATCTTCTTCAATGAAGTGACCACATCATCCAGCCCTTCCGCTTTATAGTCGTCCCGACTGATACTTAAGGTGTAAAGATTTTCCGAACCGGTCCTGGTCAAACCAAGCTGCTCGGTGGCAATTTCCTCGATACGCGAAAGCCTGGAAAGCTCGGTAATTTCCATATTGCTCTTCTTTACCAGGTCTTTCAAATTGTTATTTTCCTTTTCCAGCACCGAGACCTCTTTGACCAGTCCCATCACATAAACCCGCTGCCAGACATGCAGGCAGGCCAGAAGTATGATTGATCCCACAATCATCGCCGGGATCAATGTGCGCGAGGACACCAGCCGCTTTTTCAACGATTTTCTAAAGCCGCCCGTGGCGCGATAACGTTGTACCGAAATTTTCATTATCAATTGATCTTCTCAGCCGCACGCAATTTGGCGGACCTTGCCCGGCTGTTGCTTTCTATTTCCTCATCCGATGGTTTGACCGGTTTTCTGGTCAGAATTTCGACTTCCGGTTTATGTTCGCAGACACAAATCGGAAATTCCTTGGGGCAGATACAGCTCCTGGCTTTTTCCGCCAGAAAACGCTTGACCATTCTGTCTTCGAGAGAGTGATATGACATAACAACCAGTCTGCCGCCGAGGGCCAGATGCTTGATGGCGAGCGGCAGCGTTTTTTCCAATTGCTCAAGCTCGCGATTGACCTCAATTCTAATCGCCTGAAACAGACGGGCCAGCGAGGCATTGCGGGTCCTGGGCGGAAACAGCGGTGCCAGAATTTCAACGAGACGCCCTGTGGAATCGATTCTTTCCTCTTCCCTGGCCAGATATATTGCTTTGGCGGCCCGCCGCGATTGCCTTTCTTCGCCGTATTTCCAGAATATGGCGGCAAGATCCTTTTCCGGGCAGTGGTTAACGACCTCTTCGGCCGTCAACCCGGTATCATTGCCCATACGCATATCCAGAGGCCCATCTTCCATAAAGGAAAACCCGCGCCGGGGAGTATCGATCTGATATGAAGAAATGCCCAGATCAAAAAGAATTCCGTCCACCTGCATGACTCCCAAACCCCCGATCACTTCGTCGAACCGTTCAAAAACACTGTTTATAATATGTACTTTTTGGGGCAGCCCCTCGAGATTGGTGAGGGCCGCGGAAACAGCGTCAGGATCCCGATCAATACCGATTAGCACTGCCTCTCCGGAAAGGATCCGTGATAAGTATTTCAGATGACCGCCCCCGCCGCATGTGAGATCAAGATAGCAGCCGTCGCCGCGAGTGATGAGGAATCGCGCCACTTCTTCGGCTAGTACCGGATGGTGAAACAAGTCACTCTTTCTGTTGGCGGTTGACGTCAAAAAGCTTTTCCGCTACATCTTCATAGCTCTGACCGTACTGATTAAGGTATTGCTCATATCCGCCGGGCGACCATAATTCGATCCATCGATTCGCTCCCAGTATCAAAATCTCTCTTTCGAGGCGGGCCTCTTCCTGCAGATGTGAGGGAATCAGCAACCTTCCCTGACGATCGAGCTTAATTGGCACAGCGACCGAGTAAAGCAGTCGGCTGAAATACCTGTAATCCTTCCTGGTAAAATCGAGCGTATTCAATCGCTCCTGAATCAGTTCCCATTCTCGTTCGGGATAAAGCGCCAGACACCCATCGAGTCCTTTGGTCAACATAAAATGACCGTCATCATCCTTGTCAGCCTTAACAGACGGTCTGAATTTGGCCGGCAGGGCAATCCGTCCCTTCTCATCCATCAAAACAGTGTAGCGGCCATAAAACCCGACCATGAGTCCTCCACTTTGCTCCATTTTGAACCAGAACTACCCCCAATAATCACTTTTTTTTGGAAAAGTCAAGAAAAAAAATGTACTTTTTGCAGGCCGTAAGCCTTTTATTTTCAAGCAGTAACGTTCATAATTTAAACGCTATTTTGTAACTTGTCAAGATACTTTTACTTGTAACTATTATTTAGCTGCTGCCACTTAAATAAAAACTTTAAGCTTTGACCATATATAGTGTGGCCGGTGTCCCATATTTATTATGCCAAAAATATTCTTTATTTTTGCCTCGGTCAAAAATAAATATTAAACGCCTATCATTCAAGGCGTTTCAGCCATTAAAAAGACCGGCGAGAAACCCCATTCGGGCAGCCTGATTGCAATTAGGATATTCGGATTCAATTTGAAACAGGAGGCTGTTTTGGAAAAGAGGGTTTATTTTATCCTATTGATTATTGCGGCTATCGTAACCGGATCAAGTATTCAGGCAGCACAGCCGATTATTACATTTCATGAAGATTCTTTAGTTATTTCTTCGGCGAACTATAAGGTCCGCTATGCCGGACTGAATAACATAAATATCAATGAATCATTTTCACTGCCGTTTATTACGCTTGATATAAAAACCGATAATAGACTGACCAAGTCTGATTTTTATACGCTTCAGGAAGAGCAGCTGGTCCTGGCCCCGATTCCCGAGGAATTAAACTCTTTCAGAGATTATATTACCGGAGTCAATGGTGAAAACACTATAGATCCCATTCACAATCAATCAAATTTATCATCGCCCGTGCTTGATATACAATACTC
Organism: candidate division Zixibacteria bacterium HGW-Zixibacteria-1; assembly: GCA_002838945.1. Classification (NCBI taxonomy): domain Bacteria; kingdom Pseudomonadati; phylum Candidatus Zixiibacteriota; species candidate division Zixibacteria bacterium HGW-Zixibacteria-1. The sequence continues at coordinate 43,344 of PGXB01000008.1, read as the reverse complement.
TTATCATAATGGGGCATGTTTTACCTCAGTGACTTTTCTGCCGGTGACAATCTCTGAAAATGACGAGTTGATTTTTAATCGGGCCATCTATTTAGAATCAGGTGATGCAACCGCAATAATCCGCGATTTCTCAGCTTCCTTGCCCTCTCCCCCCGCCAATCCTGCTTACAGGAGCGCCATCACCTCGGGCGTTCCTCTTGGCTATGATTATATTATTATTACCGATGAGTCACTGGTACCTGTTTTCAATGAACTGGCCGAATACAAGACTTCCTGCGGTTATTCTTCGACTGTGGTTACGACCGACTCGATTATCCAATACTATTCCGGTCTTGATGATGCCGCTAAAATCCGCAACTACCTTAAAGATTTTTTTGCGGCAGGCGGCCGATATGTGCTTCTCGGCGGCGATGATGTTCTGGTTCCGACCAGATATCTATATTATTACGACACTGATTTTCCCATAACCAATGCTTATTTATTGCATCCGTCTGATCTATATTACGCCGACCTCGACGGCGACTGGGACAGTGATAACGACGGCATCTGGGGCGAACCTTCGGATGATGCTCCCGATATCAGACCTGAACTCATCGTGGGTCGATTACCGTTAAGGACTGCGGAAGCGGCGCAAAATTACATTGACAAGCTAATCGAATATGAAACCAATCCGGGTGGCGGCGATTTTAATTATCTGGCGCGGGCTCTTTTCTTTTCCTCGGATGAAATGCGCGACTATCCGGCTGAGGGGCAGCATGGATTTATCGCCGCGGCCATGCCGTCGCAAATAACAATTGATACCGGCATGACCGTGGAGACGCCGTCCGGAAACGATCCTTCGCCGACCAGTGCCGACGGATTGATCGGAGTCGGGAAGATTTCGGAAGGATTCGGTTTCATTCATATCCTGGCACATGGGCGAAAAGACGGCTTTATTGTTAAGTCGGCCAATTATGGTGATTGGCCCGCTTCATTGATTCTTTCCATTCCTCAGGATAACAATGCACATGGGAGTCTGCTGAATCTCGAACAAAATCAGAAAACTTCTTTGTATTATTCTTTGACCTGCGATGGCGGCGCCTATGATCTGGACTCGACCGACGGTGAAAGCGGCAGCTGGTCGCTGGTTGAGGGCCTTATCGCCCGGCCGGCCTCGGGCGCCATCGGGATGGTTGCAAACAGCCGTTGGGGATGGGTCTATTCGAGTTACTTATTGCAGGAAAAATTTACGGAATATCTGTACGGCCTTGCCGGAGGCAGTCCGGCCCTGGCCATGTACTACTCCTGGCTGGAATACCCGTCATTTCGTGATTTGATTTACGGGCAAAACTATTTCGGCGATCCCACTCTGAAAGTATATGACGGCATTCCGGCCAGGACAGAAATCGCCATGGATCAGACAGGCAATCATACCAGCCTTTATGTGACCGTCGACGGCGAGCCATTACCGGAAGCCGATGTGATTATCTCATCAGGCGGCGAAATACTTGAATGCGGTATGACCGACGAAAACGGCGAATACATTATCGACGTAACGATGGAAAGCAATGTGATTTACACTATCACCGCCGGGCGTTCCGGCTGTACAATGGCCCGCGAGAGCTACACCCCGTCGATCTCGCTGGATATTGACGACAACGACAATATTTTACCGGAATCATATGCACTGGAGCAAAATTATCCCAATCCCTTCAATCCATCGACAATAATCGGCTGGAGTCTGCCGCAGAAATCGGATGTTACGCTGGAAATTTTCAACATTTTGGGTCAGCTTGTCGAGTCATACAATTTTTCAGGACAGACTTCCGGCTATCATTCCATCACATGGCACGGGACCGACGACGACAACCAGCCGGTTGCGTCCGGAGTTTATTTCTATCGTCTGAGAACGGATGACTATCAGGAAACGCGCAAGATGTTTTTGATTAGATAATCGATTTTAGAAAAGCTTGCTGAATACCGCCCTTATATAGGCGGTAATGTACAAGACACCGCCCCAGAACCAGAGTAATGGAATCCCCGGCGGTGTCTTGCTGTATTTATTGAAATACTTATACATGGCGCGGTGCGACTCAATAATCATCCGCGCCTTTTTTTGGCGCGTCGAGCCGCCGACAAAATGTTCGACGACCGCCTCCGGGAAATACAAATTTATAAAGCCTGCTTCCTGAACACGGCGGCAGAAATCGACATCATTAAAGAAAATTCCGAAGCTCTCGTCGAAGTTGCCCACCTTCTCGATCACATCGCGGCGCGTCATCAAAGCGGCTCCCATCGGCTGATCGACTTCCTGCTCGGTCCGATGATCGAACCATCCCATTTTCCAGGCGGCAAATACTTTTGAGCGCTTAAACAGGTATGATAGGCCGGTGAACTCAAACAAAAGATCACGATAACGCGGAAAAGCTCTGGCCGAATACTGCAATTTACCGTCGAAGCCGATAAATTTCGGCCCGATCGCTCCAATGGCCGGATCATCCGTCATTCTGCGCATTAACCGGGGAACGGCATCACCAACGATCCTGGTGTCCTGATTCAATAGTAGTATAAATTCGCCGCGAGCCGCATCGAATCCCTGATTGACTGCTTTTGCAAAACCAAGATTGGCACTGTTCCTGATCAATTTGGCTTGAGAAAATTTATTTTCAATTATTTCGACGGTACCGTCCGAAGAAGCATTATCGATAACGATAATCTCGAAGGTCACGGACTCAAGTGATTCCAGCGTTGTCCGCAGACAGTCATCGATGAATTCCCGGCCGTTATAGCTGATAAGGACAACCGATATTTCAATATTATTACTGCTCATTTTAGAATTTGGTCCAGCAGTTCGGCATATCGTTTTGCCATGTACACCGTCGAATATTTTTCATATTTGCTTTCCACGAAGATAGCAGGTTCAATCTCAGTTCTTTGCTCCTTAATTTTCCGTCGTATATATGGTTCTATCGTATCTGTATTCTGATCTGTGACAATTATCCCGTTATCGTATTCCTTCAGCAATGCTTCGGCATCTGAGCCGGATGGAACCGCCCCGATAATCGGCCTGTCCGACATAAGATAGTCAAAAATTCTTCCCGGAAGTATATGATATGGACCGAATTCGGCTACCGAGAAATATAAAATATCGCTTGATGAAAGGGCTGCAATAGCGGCATTTTTGGGTAAATAGCCCAATAAAGACACAATTGTTCTTAATCCATACTTATCCAATAAAAGCGACATTGACGCCTGATCAAATCCCCCGACATGCACTATTTTTATTTTTTCGGCTATCTCACGGTCATTCTCTATAAGGGCCGCAACCGCCTTGAAAAGCGGTTCAATCGGGCAAAGATGATTGATTGTCCCCAGAACGCCGATGATAAATCGATCATTTCTTTGGGGATCCCTTCGTTGCCAGAGATGTGCCGTTTCTATATCACTGCCGTTGGTAATCACTTCGCCGCGGCCAAGACAATCAGCAATACTTCGATTCACTCCGACGACAGCATCAGCCGTCTCGACTATTTTCCCTTTTAGCCTAAGAGCATATTTTTTCTGAAGCGATGTTCGATAAACCATTTCGATTGGCTGAGAAAACCAGAAATCCCTGAAATCGGCAATCCACGGTATTCCGAATAAGGCCTTGATCTTCATTCCCACCAGATGCACCGACGGGGGCGGCGAAGTCGTAATGACGGCATCGTAATTCCCCCCGGTGAGCAACTTCCGGGCTTTACGAAACGCCGGGCCGACCCAACCCCGTTTCGAATCAGGGAAATAGCACAGCGGTGCCGAAGCCCCCCCCCCGGAACGCATAATACTCTTTTTAATTCCAAAGAGGCGCATGATTCTGGATGGATCATAGGAACCGGCGCGGATAATTTTCGATTCATCATCCGGGCTTAGTCTGGAATGGTCATATTCATGATAAGCGATATCCTTGACTGTCAGCACGGTCACATTATAGCCGAATTGGGGCAGATGGCGGAATAGCGCAAAAGGTCTCCCCACTCCGCCCATGCCCAGCGGCGGGAAGTAGTATGCAATCAGCAATATGTTTTTTTCAGATGCCACCGGTGGTAAGATGCTCCATGATTTCAATAGTTTTTTTAATGTTTTCCTGAAACAGCGCCGATTTTCTCACGCGATTATGATTGGTATCCAGAATTTGAGCAATATCCGTTTTGTGCTCCATCAATTTTAAGACTGCCTCACGAATGGACTTATCGTCATCAAGCGGGTACAAAATGCCATTGTCGCCATCGAGCCATTCCCGTACACCCGGTATATCGGCCGCGACCGGGAACAAGCCGGCTGCCATCGCCTCAATCAAAGAGGCGGGCGATGAATCCGATTGTGAGGCCGAAAGGTACACATCGAACCGTTCCAGGAATGCAATATATTCCGCGCGGGGCTTAAAATCATAAAGCTCGATGATGCCATCCGGGCAAAGGCGCGACACCTCACTCTTGAATTTTTCGAGATCATCGCCCCAGTTCGGAAAGGCGAGCGCAATATGCCGCTTATTAATGAGTTCTTTCAATGATCCCAAAATAAACTCATTATTATAAATCCTGTTATGCGGGCGAGGTACAAGTATTCTCAATGGCTTATTCCATGAGGTTATACTTTTATTTTTTCTATTAAAAATGTCCAGAATTTCCGGCTCCACGCCCCATGGTATTATATCGATGGCTTCGGTACTGTATAATTCACGAACCGCCTCGGCCAGATAATTTGAATCAACCAGAATATGTGATGCCCTCGATAAAGCAAAGATCACTTTTCGCTTATGCGCAATTGTTTTTTTGGGAGATACCAATATATCAGATCCCAGGCAGTGCAGCAGGATGGGTTTTGTCCGCCATACTTTCGAGACCGCCGTCGAAAAACCGTAGCCTGAGGCAAAGTGCGGGTTGACAATGTCGGGGTCGGTTTTTCGAACCAGCTCCCTTATCTCCCGATTGACGAAAAAATAGTTAAGGCTGTTACTGACCGACTTTTTTTTCAACAGCACATCAACCGTATCGCCGCGTTCCAGTGAAGCGAGAACGACATCAACACCCTGCGCTCTCAGCTCCTTCTGATACCGCGTAGTGTGCACGGAGCGTCCGTCGGCAAGAAGCAGCACCTTCATCGGGCCCTCCAACGATAAATAAGCCTGCCGATCGTGCTGAAATATGTATAATACAAGGATGTCTTTTTCCGGCCTCCCCACCGTTCCTTAAACTCGATAAGCGAATCGGCATCGGGCGGTGAGGATCCCATGTTGATCGACTTGATATTGCGCTCGAGTGCATAATTTATGATATAATCAAGCAGGAGGTAACCCAGTTTCAGACGGGTAAAGCGTTTATCGGAGTAAAATTGCCAGGTCATCAGTTGTGTTTTATTCACAAAACAAATATGGTATCCGATTATTTTTTCATCGACCAAAGCAATGAACCATAAAACGCGCTCGTCATGCATCGATATTTTCAGAAGTCTCGAAAAAAACTCCGGGGTATAACGCGGCTTCTGATTGTGGCGGGATTCCGTCTCGATCACCAACTCATAAAACCGTTTCAGGTATTTCTCATCATTGAGCATGGTGACCCTCGCCTCGCGCCTTTTGGCCGCCCTGATTTGTTTTCGAACCTCGCGTCGCGGGGGCGCATAAGTCTCCTGCCTGAGGTCGATAACATGAGTCTCGGCCTCATGCCTGTCGAATGATTCAAAACCTGCCTCATCGTCAGGACTGTTTATATCGGCCCTGATGATGCCATTGGATTTTATCCATGATGTAAAAAGTTTATAGAAATCCGGTTTTTGTTTTTGTGCACACTCCTCAGAAAAGAACATTCCTCCGGGCAGGCCGTCGGGCATAGATTGAAAACGGCGCAGAAAGCGCCCGCCGAAGATAACGCCCGCTATACCGGCCCGCATCGCAGCGTTCTCCTCGAAGATCAGAAATATTTCCCGCCCTCCCAGTGCCCGCCAGGTCGAGGCAAACCCGGGAGAGACATAAACACAATTACCGGTCAGCCGGGACCACTCGTCCTTCGGGAGATTGTCTGATGAAAAAACCTTCAATGACATTATTGTCTGATCAACAGGATTTTGCCTCGGCCTGATGCGCCGTCATCGGCCGTAAGAAGGAAAAGATAGACGCCCGATGCCACTAAGGCTCCCTGCTGATTTTTCCCGTCCCATGGTACATTGATATCGGTTTCCCGGACCAGTTCGCCGTTGACAGTATATATCCTGACCACGGCGTTGCCGTCATAATTGAAAGAAAGCGACTCTCCCCCGTCACCGATGATAAAGGGATTGGGGAAGGCGATGACTTTTTCGATTTCATCGGTCGGCGGGCCGATGGTTGATCCCAGCCGCGAAATACCAAACGGAGTTCCCACCCAAAGATCATTGGTTTCGGGATTCACGACAAGCGCCGAAATGTAATTATCCAGGAGACCCGAGTTAAGGCTCGTAAACAGATCGATATTGCCGGTTCCGGCAGTGAATCTGGCCAGCCCGTTGGTGGAACCCATCCAAATATTACCTCTGCGGTCGAACTCCAGATGTGTCACATCGGGACCAAAGCCGGCCGGGAGATTGACATTGACAAACCGATCTATCCCAATGTCATATTGCGATAGACCGAATCTTGTCCCCACCCACAACGTGCCGCTCTGATCATATTCGATGGTTTTGACCTCATCCGAACCAAGCCAACTGTTGCTTTCGCGAAGAATCGCCAGAGTATCGTCTGACTTATTAAACGGATCGGGTCCGAAATAATAATAAAAAAGGCCTTTATCCTGGGTGCCGACCACAAAAACATCATCAAAAGCCCCCAGGGAAATAGACAGAGGATCGGTAATGCCCTCATCAAAGCCAAAAGACTCCCACCGGGTGATATCATTCATATCAACAACACGCACGGCATTTCCATCACGGGCATTGTAATTTAACATAAAAATATAATGAGAAGCTTTTGCCAGAGAACTAACCGCAATATAGGTCGGCGATTCCGACACTCCCCGCAATGAGGAATTGTCTTCCTTGAATGTGATTGTCGTGTCGCTCCTGATACTGCTGACACCATCGCCCCAGGTGGCCACCCACAAATTACCAGTCTCGTCAAGAACCAGATCCATGACACCATCGCGACTGCGATTGAAATCAAGAATTTGCCATTCTTCACCGTCAAACCTGGCCAGCCCATGACGGCCAAAACCTGCGATTACATTGCCGGCAGGATCAGCCAGCATGGCCGAAACCTGATTGGCCGGCAAACCGCCGTCGGCGAATTTCTCAAACAATGAACCGGCCTTATAATAAAGTCCCGATGAGCGGCTGCCCACCCAGTGAACACCGTCTATAACTCGCCCCGAACTAAAGTTATCATCAGGGATGCCCGAAGTGGAAACAAGCGCAGGTGATGTGCCATCATACACGAAGACACCATCATCAGTATAGATAAACAAAGAATTATTATCCGCCGCCATGTGTCTTACTCTCAGGCCATTCAACAGGGCCGCTCCGGTAAGAGTGGTATCCAGATCTGACATATCCAGCCGATAAAATCCGTCCGGCGTTCCGAGATAAAGATGCTGCTGGAAATATGCGAGGGATGATACCGAATCGGAAGCCGACATTGTCAGCATCGATGGTTTAACGGCCGCCCAGTTTGCGAATGATTTTAATAAATCGGGGTCACTCTTGTCGGCAAAGGCAAGCCCCTCGGATGTTGCCAGCCAGATCGAATCGCCGAGGATCAGGACGTCATATACCGCCGGCTCCGGGTCGAGGTCGTCAAATCGAAAATAAAAATCTTCAAACTGGCCGCCGTCGATATTTTTGGAAAAGAGCGCCAACCCTCCGGCAGTCCCCACCCAAAGCTGGTCACTATCGTCAGCAAGACAATAGAGTGTCATCAATTCGTCATTGCGGTCAAACAGCAGATACGGGGTCACGGCGTTGGCGTCGACCTTAATAAGGCGCCCGTAACCGGCCAGCCAGGCGATACCGCCGCCATCTCTCACAATATAATGGAGATCATTGGTTCCAAGTCCGTCATCATTGGCTATTTTACGCATGCCGCCGGTGGCCGGATCTATTTTGAGCCAACCGCCTGATGTAATCACCTGAAGCGTATCATCAAAATAACCCATATACCTGACCGTCGAAGTCGATGAATACGACAGCCACTCCTGCCCAGCCAGAGCCGGCACCACCGGCAAAATAAGGCTTAATATCAAAAGAATATATATCGTTTTCGCTGTCAGTCTCATAAGCATATAAATATAACGAATAATGACGCCAATTTCAATCAATGGAAAATATTAAATATTATTGTGATAAAGGGGGTAATTTCTCCTTAACCTGCGATATAAAGCGATTGCAAGCGTCAGGGCTACTGCAAGGCATAAAATAAAAAAGGAGAATTGCCCGACAATCGGGCCGATTTTTGTAAATGTCGAGAGGTCGTCCAGGGGCCTTATGTCGCCGGTAACTACTTTCTGCACATATAAACCAGCCTTTTCCGTCTCACGGCCATAGGGATCAATCAGCGCCGAGATGCCCGAATTGGCACATCGGGCGACCCAGATTCGGTTCTCCACGGCCCGGAAGACGGCAAAGCGCATGTGCTGATAAGGCCCGGGCGAACGTCCGAACCAGGTGTCATTGGTGATATTCACCAGGAATTCGGCGCCATTATTAATGGCCTCTCGCACCAGATTGGGAAAAGCCGATTCATAACAGATAAGAACAGCATAGTCGGCTTTATCGGTTTGGAAGATGACTATCGAATCTCCGGTATAAAAATCGGACCACCATTGGACATCATGCGTTCTGATGGCGCGCACATATTTTTCCAGAAACTGGCGCGAAAGCAATGGGAACTGGTCCTGGTAAGGCGAATGTTCCGAAAAAGGTACCAGCTTCATCTTGTGATAAACTTTATCTAATTTTCCATTGGCTAAATATTGAAAGGCGGAGTTATAGGTCTTTCTCCGGTCGCCATAAAACTCAATATCAAGACTGCCGATAAGATTCGGCGCCCCGCTTCTGATGGCCGTCCGCCCAAGAACCATACCATAATGCGGTTCCTGGCGCGGGTAACAGGGAGCGGCCGTCTCCGGCCAGACAATCAGATCGGCTGAATCGCCTCCCGCAATCGAAGCCAGCGAATCATAAAGGACAAAGTTATAATCCCGGGTGTCCTCTCTCCACTTGGTACTTAAATCGACATTACCCTGCAGAAGTGAGACACGCATGTCTCCTCTGATTACAAAAGGCGGAAAAACTATCCAGCCGTACGCATACAGCGCCAGAATTATAACAAGAAAGACACTGAAACATTTCATTCTGGTTTCAGGTAAATTCATGCGAAGACCGGCCTGCCATAGCAGCACATTCAGGATTATCAGAATAAACGACAGGCCGTAACTTCCAATAACCGAAACGACCTGTATAAGGGTGAGGTAATATCCCTGGCTGTAAGCCAGATCGGTCCAGGGAAAAGCAAACTCACTCAGGCTCCGGAAATATTCCATGCCCACCCAAAGAAACGGCAGCAAAATAAGACCGGCCAATTTCCTTCTGACATAAAGATTCCGGAAAATAAGAAGTATCACCGCCGGATAGAGGGACATGATAAAAATCGCCGCCACCATGCCGGGCGGTGTGACCACAGCCACCCAGTACAATTGGAAAAGATTCGACATGAACGAATAGAAATACGCCGCTTTGAATGCCGATTTTTTATCGAGGCCGGCAATAATTGCGATCGGCCGGGCCATGGAAAACCAGGCCAGGAAGCCAAAGGGCAGCGGTAAATATGCGACCGAAAGCATGAAAGCCCAAAATGTCAGTTCCGCTCTTCTAAGGCGGAGCGCTGAATCATTGGGCCAGAAAAAATTTTTAATTCCTGAAAACTGGGACTTCACCTGAAACAAACATCGATTTGCCGGTCATCTCGGCCGGCTGCTTAATATTTAAATAATGCATAATTGTCGGCGCCAGGTCGGCCAGGATACCTCCGCGCCTTAAACCCACATTGCTGCCGCGGGCGGTACTGTCATAAAATATGAACGGGACAGGATTCGTCGTATGGGCGGTGAACGGCCCATTGGTGTCGGGGTCCCACATTTGTTCCGCATTACCATGATCGGCGGTGATTATTGCCTGGCCCTTGACCGCTTCGACCGCCTTCATAATTTTTCCAAGACCGTTATCAACGGCCTCGACCGCCTTCACCGCCGCTTCAAGAATTCCCGTATGTCCGACCATATCACAATTTGCGAAATTAAGAATAACAACATCATACTTTTTCGAGAGAATCCGGCGAACCGTTTCATCGGCCACCTCGACCGAAGACATCTCCGGCTTAAGGTCATATGTAGCCACTTTCGGGGAATGTATCATAACCCGATCCTCGTTCTCGAACGGTACCTCGACTCCGCCATTAAAGAAATAGGTCACATGGGCGTATTTTTCGGTTTCGGCAATGCGCAGCTGCCGTAATCCCTCGCGGGCCAGAATCTCACCGAAAATATTCTGCAGACGCACCGGCGGAAAGGCCACATGCGCCTCCTTCAATCCGGCATCATAATTGGTCATAGTGATCAAGTGAATATTCGGGTTATCCGGATGTGGAAAATCTTTGGCATCATGCCCCGTAAAAAGATAAGACAACTGACGGACGCGGTCGGCGCGGAAGTTGAAAAAGAGAGCAACATCGCCGTTGCGAAGCCTGCCCTCGTCTTCATCACCCCGGTCAATGACTATCGGGATAATGAATTCGTCGGTCACATCATCTTTGTATGACTGCTCGATTGCCGCCACCGGATCCGCGCTATGCGGCCCTCCCTTATTGACAATTGCCTGATATGCTTTCTCCGTCCGATCCCAGCGCTTGTCCCGATCCATGCCATAATAGCGCCCCATAACCGTGGCCACCCTGCCCAGCCCGATCTCATTAAAATAATCGACCATCTCTTTCATGTAGCCGGCGCCCGAATGAGGCGGAGTGTCGCGGCCATCCATAAAAGCATGCAGGAATAACTTTCTTATTCCCCGCTTTTTAGCCATTCTTATCAGGGCCTTAAGATGCTCCATCGAGGAATGCACACAGCCGTCGGAAACCAGTCCAAAAAGATGCACGGCGGAGTTATTCTTCAGCGCCAGATCGAATCCCTTGACAAAGGCCTCATTTTCAAAAAAATCGCCGTCGGCGATGGATTTATCGATTCGGGTAACATCCTGATAGACAATTCTCCCGGCCCCGATATTGAGATGACCTACTTCGGAATTGCCCATCTGCCCCTCGGGCAAGCCGACCGCCAGGCCGGAGCCCTGAATGGGAATATTGGGACAGCTTTTATAAAGTTTTAGAAGGTTTGGTTTTTTTGCCTTTATGACAGCATTGAAATATTCATGGCCTCGCAGTCCAAAACCGTCGAGAATGCACAACAGAAACATCAATTAGTCCTTAAATACTATCTGTTTTTCGCCCTTTTCTATTTTACCAATGATATACGGCAATTCTCCCGAGGCTTTTAAACTTTCGACTGCGTTGGCAACCACATTTTCAGATACGACAATAATATATCCAATGCCCATATTGAAGGCTTCAAACATAGCTTCATCGGCTATGTCACCCGTTTTTTGAATAAAGTCGAATATCGGCTTAATATTCCAGGTCCCTTTTCTGATAACGGCCCGTCGCCCCTCCGGCAGAATTCTGATAAAGTTACCGGCAATGCCGCCGCCCGTAATATGAGCCATTCCCTTGATTTCGAAATCGTTGATAAGCGAGGAAATCGCCTTAAGATATGATTTATGGGTCATAAGGAGGGCATCGCCCACCGTCATTCCCAGCGACTCCACATTATCATTGAATTTCATCCCGGCAATTTCAAAGATGGCCTTCCTGGCCAGCGAATAACCATTGGTATGAAGACCGTTGGAGGCCAGACCCAGAATCGTATCGCCCTCTTCAATGTCGTTGCCGTTTATTATCTTTGCCTGGTCCACCAGGCCGACAATGAAACCGGCCAGATCATATTCTCCGGCATCGTAAAAATTGGGCATTTCGGCCGTTTCGCCGCCCAGCAAAGCCATGCCGGCATTTCGGCAGCCCCTCGCCAGCCCCTCAATTATTTCGGATACATTTTCCGGATCCAGTTTGCCTGTCGCGATATAATCCAGAAAAAACAGCGGTTTGGCGCCATGCACCAAAATATCGTTCACACAATGGTTGACCAGGTCTTCGCCGACCGTGTTATGGCGGCCGCACATGAAGGCCAGCTTAAGTTTGGTCCCGACGCCATCGGCTGATGAAATCAATACCGGTGATTTTAATCCGCCCAATTCCGGTTTGAAAAAGCCGCCAAAGGAACCGATCTCCGATAAGACCGACTCATTAAAAGTGTCTTTGGCCAGCTTTTTAATTCTTTCCTTGGCTGCATCGGCCGCGGCGATATTCACGCCGGCCGCAGCATAATTCAATTTTCCTTTTTCCATAATGTGAGAAGCTAACACTGTATAAAATGAATGTCAAGATAATAGAAAAAACCGTGAAAAATACATTTTGGCTTTAATTTGCGGAGAACGTGTTGACTAATCGGTTGTATTTAGATAAATTTGGCCAATGTTCTACTGCGCAAATATTTGGAGATTACCCCTATAACAGGAGTCAAAAGATGAAAAGAGGACTAATGATCCCGGTTCTCGTGGCATTGCTGTATCTGGCAGGGTCGGGAACTGCCGCGGCAAATGAAATTCAGCTTGATGTCAAAGAACGGACGCTGGCCAACGGCATGACCATCCTGGTGCTGGAAAAACATACGGCGCCCGTGTTCACCGGGTTGATAAGGTTCAAAACGGGCTCAATCGATGAGCACCCCGGAATTACCGGCATTTCGCACTTTCTGGAACATATGATGTTCAAGGGAACCAGGATATTCGGCACCAGTAACTATGAGGCTGAAGTTCCTCTTATGGAAAGAATCGATTCTTTGGGTAATCTGATGCTGCAGGAGCAAATAAAGCTGCAGAATCCTATAACGGCTCCCGATTCGGCCAGATATAAGGAACTGCGCCAGCAGATTGCCGATGCCCAGGCGGAGGGAAAACAATATGTGGTCAAGGACGAATTGTGGAGCACTTATCTGCAGAATGGAGGCACCAGACTCAATGCCGGGACAGGTAATGATGGTACCAGCTACTTCGTGTCGCTTCCCAAAAACAAGCTCGAATTATGGGCGCTTCTGGAATCGGATCGATTAAAAAACATCGTCTTTCGGGAATTTTATTCCGAGCGTGATGTTGTCATGGAAGAACGCCGGCTGTCGCTAGAGAATGAGCCCGATGGGCGCCTCGATGAAGCCTTTGGGGCCACCATGTTCTGGGCGACTCCGTACGGCTGGCCGGTTGTCGGGTGGATGTCCGACCTTCAAAGAATCACACGGGGCGATCTTGAAGATTATTTTCGAATTCACTACGGTCCCGGTAATGCCATAGCCATTATTGTGGGCGATGTCAATGCCGACGAAGTTTTTGCTATGTGCGAAAAGTATTTTGGCAACCTCCCGCCTCAGCCTCTTCCCCCGGCAGTTATGACAGTTGATGGCAGCCAGATGGGCGAGCGGCGCGTGGAAGTCGTCATGGATGCCAATCCCGAAGCTTTTATCGGTTGGCATATCCCTCGCGTCGGTCATCCCGATATTGCCCCGCTTGATGTTGCGGCCAATATTCTCTCCTCCGGCCGAACCAGCCGCTTTTACAAGAAAATCAAAGAAGCCCGGCTCGGGACAGTTTCGGCATCCGCCTGGGAGGGAAGAATTCCCGCCGCTTTCTATTGCACCTTGACGCCAATGGGCGAACACACTACTGAAGAGCTGGAGCAGGCTGTCTACACCGAAATTGACAAATTAAAGACCGAACCGGTTTCGAACTGGGAATTGGAAAAGGTTCGAAACCAGATGAAGGCCTCACTTCTCAGGGGACTTGACTCCAACGGAGGACTGGCTTTCAGAATTTCCACGAGCAAGGCCATGACCGGCGACTGGAAGCATTTCCTGAATGCTTATGAGGCCATCAACCGGGTCACCGCCGAAGATGTAATGAGAGTGGTTAACAAATATCTGACCAGGGAAAATCGTACTGTGACATATCTTGTCAAGGCGGAAACTGAAAACAATCCGGAAATCTCCAATAGCGGCCATTGATGAGGGAGGCAATTATGAAAAAACTAATATTTATACTTCTAAATGTATTAATTCTCTCCGGACTTGTTTTCGCACAGTCCGACCCGCCCAAATCGGCCGGGTCAAAAATCATTGAGTCGATGAAATTCGGCGAAATCGAGTTAAATATTCCTGAGGTCGGTCGTGATGTTGAAAGAGTCGTGATGGATAATGGCATTGTTATCTATCTCTATGAAGATCACGCGCTGCCCCTGTTTAATATTTACACCAGTATCCGATGCGGCGCCATATATGATCCGGCTGAAAAGGACGGACTCTCCGAAATAGTCGGCCGCGTCATGCGTACCGGCGGGACCAAAACCATCGGAGGCGATTCTTTAAACATTTTATTGGAATATATCGGCGGTTCGCTGGAAACAGGAATCGGCGATGAAGTCGGCTCCGCTTCGCTGAGCCTTCTTGCCAAAGATATCGACCTCGGCCTGAAACTCTATGCCGATCTCCTGCGCAATCCTGCCTTTCCACAGGATCAAATCGACCTGGTTAAGGAAGAAATAAAAAACCGAATAAAGAGAAGAAATGACAAACCGGGTGATATCACCCGCAGATATTTCAATCAAATTTTATATGAAGATCACCCCTTCGGGCGGGTTCAGGAATGGGCCACGATAAAATCGATTACGCGCGATGATCTCGAACAATATCATAAGAGATTTTTTGTCCCCAATAATATCATGATCGGTGTTGCGGGCGATTTCAATGCCCCGGAAATCATCGCTAAATTGAAAAAGTTCCTCGGCGATTGGAAGAAATCAGATTCCCCCATCCCGGAAGTTCCGGCGGTCCAGGCAACTTATCACCCCGGCGTTTACCAGATCAAAAAAGATATCAATCAGGCCAATATCAGGATCGGCCTTCTCGGTATTAAACGGGATAATCCGGATCGGTATGCCATTGATTTGATGAACTATATTCTTGGCGGCGGATCGTTCACATCACGGCTGACCTCCAAAGTTCGCTCCGATGAGGGCCTGGCTTATTCGGTCGGCTCAAGATTCTACACCGATGGTCGTGATTTTGGAACCTTTTTCGCCTATACACAAACCAAAAGCTCGACTGCCTACAAAGCTGTCAGCCTGATGCTTGAGGAAATAAAGAAAATCCGCGATGAGGGGGTAACCGAGGCGGAACTGGCCGAAGCGCGAAACTCGACTATCAATCGCTTTATCTTCAATTTCGACAATTCCGGCGAAATTGTCAGAAACCTTATGTCGCTCGAGTATGACGGTTATCCGCTCGATTATTATAATCATTATCTTGGGTATTATCGTAGTGTCACGCTCGACGATATCAAACGCGTTGCCGGGGAATATCTCAAGCCGGAAGAAATGAGTATTATTCTGATCGGCAATCCTGAGCTTTATGAAAAACCGATGGATGAATTCGGCCCCATCACAAATATTGAACTGGTAAACCCCAATATTGAATGAATACAGCAAATAAAAAAAGCCTGTCCGACCGGACAGGCTTTTTTTGTATTCATCATTGCCAGTTTCTCAGGAATTCGAGCAGGGAGCGGAAATCTCCGGGGAGTTCGGAAGTCAGACTGATAATTTTGCCCGTTTCCGGATGAGTAAATTCCAGCGATAATGCATGAAGCGCCTGCCGCGGCATCAATTCCAGCGCTTTTTGAGCCAGAACTTTGTCGGTGGAATAGACTCCTTTGTGCCATTTTAATCGCCCACCATATTCCGCATCGCCGAAAACCGGATGACCAAGATGTGAGAAGTGGACGCGTATCTGGTGCGTCCGGCCGGTTTTTAAATGTATTTCCACATAATCATACAGTTTGAATCTTTCAAGCAGCCGATACTCGGTCAAGGCAGGCCGGGATCTTAGATTGGTCACCGCCATTCTCTTGCGGTCCTTGATCGAACGTCCGATGGGAAGGTCTATCGTTCCGAAATGTTCTTTCATATGACCACAAACCACGGCCTGGTAAATCTTTTTTATTTTGTGATCTTTAAGCTGCTTTTGAAGCGCCAGATGGATTCTGTCATTTTTGGCAATCATTATCAATCCGGATGTGTCCTTGTCGAGACGATGCACCACCCCGGCGCGCTCCATCCCCTGAAGACCGGAGAGCGACTCCGAGTACTTCAAAACCGCATTGACCAGCGTTCCGGAAAAATGCCCGATCGCCGGATGGGTCACCATCCCGGCCGGTTTATTGACTACCAGAAGATGATCATCTTCAAAAACGATATCCAGCGGGATATCTTCGGCAATAATATCCGTCTCGGGTGGGGGCGGAATTTTTATGACAACGGTTTCTCCGCCGTTAAGCTTATGATTATGCTGCGCCGGTCGACCGTCAACCATTATCAGGCCGTCCTCGATCAGCTTTTGCACCTTGCTGCGCGTCATTTCCAGTTCGGGATTCTGCCCGAGAAATTTGTCAAGACGCTCCTTTGAGATATTTTCGGGAATTATAATTTCGACAGTCCTGTATGTCTCGTTATTTTCGGTCATATTCTATTCCTGAAATAATCAATTCCCTCGATGGATAGCTTGAATCCAGTGGAATGTCACTTATGAAATATTGCCGATCAGGACTCGTAGTGATGGTTGATGATATCCAGCATATCCCGCACGGCTCTATCCATGCCGATCAAAACCGCTCTTGATGTAATGGCATATCCGATGGTAAATCTTTCGAAAACACCCAGTTCCACCAGCAACCGAATGTTCTTGTAGTCCAGGCCGTTGCCACCCCAGGCCTTCATCCCGAGTTTTTCGGCCAACTGCGCCATCTGCTCCAGACGATTCAGTTCGGATTTAATATCTTCATCGGTTCCGGCCATTGTGAAATCGTGCATATTAAACTCGACCGCATGGGCCTTGACTCTGGCGGCGTCCTTGATCGCATCGCTGTCGGGATCGATAAAATAACAAACTTTTATGTCCGCCTCTGAAATCGATGTTGCCGCGCCGGCATAATGATCCCCGTAATTTGCCAGGTCTATTCCCTTGCCCATGGCTGAATCGTCTCCGGAAAACGGCATCAATGTCACTATTGCCGGCTTAACTTCCAATGCTCTTTCCAGCAATTCCTCGTCCGGTGCAATCTGCAGAGTCAGACCGGTCTGGACGACCTCTTTGAGGATATAAAAATCCCGGTCACGGATATATTTACGATCTTCGCGAAGATGACACGTGATGCCGTCGGCGCCGGCCAGTTCCGCCAGAACGGCCGCCTGAGACGGCGCCGGCTCCTTGGCTTTTTTGACATTTCTGACAGCCGCAATATGATCAACTTTTACCGATAAAGAAGGCATAGGCACATCCCCTGTTTTTTGATAATTTAGATTTTTATGAATTCAGTATCAAGATAAAACCGAAGTCTTTATCAGCTTCGACAGCAATATAAACTGCTCGATATCAATCTGCTCGGCGCGAACCAGTTTCGGCAGTCCGGCCCGGTCGAGAATTTTCTCAAGACCATCCTTTTTCAACCCTTCAAAATCAGCCAGATTGTTCGTCAGAAGTTTGCGCCGATTCCTGAATGAGGCCCTGACGACGTTTTCAAAAAAATCCCAATCATCGATCCGGTACGCTTCCCTCGGTTCGAAAAGCAGTGTCGATGAATAGACTTTGGGTTTCGGCGTGAAGGCGCCGGGTGGAATGGTTAGAGCAGATGTAATATTATAATAACATTGTGCGAAAATGGAAATGGGCGCCCAGTTCCTGCTTCCGGGACCGGAACTGATTCGGTCGGCCAATTCCTTTTGAGCGGTAATCACCGCCCGGGTAATATATTTATGATACCTTGTTATCCAATCAATAATCGGCGAGGTAATATCATAGGGAATATTGCCGATCAGCTTGAAGCCGCCCTCTCGTTTTTCAAATGGTTCAACTATAAGGAAATCAATGTTGACAATATTGACATTAGGGTAATTTTTGAACCTCGGCTGCAGTTCATGGACAAGATCGGTATCGATCTCAAAGGAGTACAATCTGGCGCCGGTTTCGGCAATAAGGCGGGTCAGCATTCCGCGGCCGGAACCAATTTCAAAAACGGCATCTTCTTTATGGATATCAAGTAAACCGACTATCCGTTCGGCGATATTATCATCCACCAGGAAATTCTGGGAAAATCTTTTTTTGGGACGGGCCATAATCAATCCCCGAACACTTCGACCAGACGATACATCTTCTGGCAGTTGCGGTCGGTGATTTTCTCCACCTCTTTGGCCGATATTCCGCGCAACTGCGCCAGTTTGTCTCGAACAAATCTGACATATGCGGGCTGATTGGTTTTGCCCCGATACGGCTCCGGCGTAAGGTAGGGACTGTCGGTTTCGAGCAAAATTTTATCCAGGGGCACTTCGGTCGCCACTTCGGCCATTCTGGCTCTGGGAAAAGTAATGACTCCGCCGACAGAGATATGAAGACCCAAATCAATCACTTCAATAGCGTCCTTTGTCGTCCCGGGAAAACAATGAAAGACTCCCCCGACCAGCCGACTGGAATATTCTTTGACGATTTCCACTGTCTCCCCGAATGACTCGCGCGAATGAATCACGACCGGGAGTTTTCGATCAACCGCTATTTCGAGCTGCCGCCGGAAGACTTTTTTTTGAAGATCACGAGGTGAAAGATCCCGATAAAAATCCAGGCCGATCTCCCCGACTGCAACCACTCTTTTATTATTCATTAGCTGTATTAACTGATCCTCGACATCCGCGTTGTATTTCTTCGCGTCGTGAGGGTGCACTCCGACCGTGGCAAAAATGCAGTCATATTCATCGGCCAGCTTGACGGAATTGATCGAAGTTCGAAGATCGGCGCCGATGTTAACCATGGTATGGACACCAGCTAAAAGAGCATTTTTGATTATGTCTTCGAGCCTGCCGCTGAAATCTTTGAAGTCGAGGTGACAGTGCGAGTCAATCATCAGCTGATCGTAGCTCCGGGGGGAAGATCGGTCTCGGGTGTGATGACACTCAGCTGTTTCCCCTTTTTGGCCGCCAGAAGCATACCCTTTGATTCAATTCCCCTGATTGTTGCCGGCTTGAGGTTTTTGACGACAATTATCTTTTTCCCGACCATCTGTTCCGGCGTATAGTGCTGGGCGATGCCGGCGACAATCTGGCGTTTTTCGCTGCCGACATCGATTTGCATTCTCAACAGCTTGTCAGCGCCCTCGACCTTTTCGGCTTCGAGCACTTCGGCCACAACCAGTTCCACCCGGTAAAACTCGGCAATATCCAATAAATTATCGTCTTCCTTTTTCTCGGTTTTCGCCTCTTTGGCGGAATCCTTCAATCGCGGGAAGACCGATTCCTTAATGGCGATGTTTCCGCCGGGTCTTAGCTGGAAAAAGGTCCGGGCCAGGTCAATACTCAAATCTTCACGGCCAAGCCCGAAAACAGATAATATCTCAAGACATTTATTGGGCATGGCCGGATATAACAAAATGGACACGATTCGGATCACTTCGGCGCAGATATATAGCACGCCCCCGGCCTCTTTCAATTTACCTTCCTTGACCATTTTCCACGGCGCATTGGTGTCGAAGAATCTGTTGGACATGCGGACCAGATTCATCGCATCATCGATGGCATTACCGATACGGAAATTGTAATAATGTTCGATGGCCGACTCGACCGCCGACTCGCTCTGACCGATCAAATCATTAACGCCTGTGAGTTCTTTAGCCGGAGGCGGCAATTTGCCGTCGAAATTGGAAATAATCATCTTGGCCACCCGCGACACAAGGTTGCCCAGATCATTGGCCAGGTCGCTGTTGTACTTCGTAATAAACTGCGACCTTTTTATATCGCCATCGATACCGAATGGATATTGAGTCAGCAGCAAATAACGGGTGGCATCGGACCCAAATTGCTCCACCAATTCTTCCGGCGGAATCATGTTCCCCAGAGTTTTCGACATCTTGACGCCGTCTATGGTGAACCAACCGTGAAGCAACATTATTTTAGGAAGAGGCAGCTTGACTGCCATCAGCATCGCCGGCCATAAAATGCAATGAAACTTGAGAATTTCCTTACCCATGAAGTGGACCACTTCGGACTGTTCCCACCACTTTCTGAAATGTTCATCATCGACCCCATAGCCAATTCCGGTGATATAGTTGAACAGCGCGTCAACCCAGACATAGGCATGCTGCGAAGAATCGAACGGCAGCGGAATGCCCCATGTAACTCTTTCTCGTGATATCGAAAAATCCGGCAGCCCATGATTGATAAGGCCGAGCACTTCACGGCGGCGCTCTTCCGGCAAAATGATTAATTCATTTGATTCAATCAGGCTCTTCACTTTATCGATATAGGCGTTCAACCTGAAAAAATAGTTTTTCTCTTTCAGGATCTGCGGCGGTTTCAGGTGATCGGGGCAGACGCCGTTAACCAGATCCTTCTCGGTCAGGAATTTTTCACATCCATTGCAGTAAAGACCCTCATATGTGTCGGAATATATAACCTCCCGGCCATCATCGGTCCTGGCATCTTTCAGGATGGTAAGGACTTTCTGGAAAGACTTGATATGCCGTTCTTCGGTGGTCCGGATAAAGTCATCATACTCTATCGAAAGCAATTTCCAGGCATTTTTGAATTGGCTAACGACCTGATCACAAAAAGCCTGAGGATCCAGACCGGCGGCGGCGGCGGCTTCGGCCACTTTGGTGCCATGCTCATCCGTCCCGGTCAGGAAAAAAGCCTCGCGCCCGTTGAGGCGATGGAATCTGGTCATCAGGTCAGCGGCTATGGTCGTATAGGAATGCCCGATATGCGGGCGGTCGTTGACATAGTAGATGGGCGTGGTGATGTAGAACGGCTTCTGCAAGGGTCACCTCCGATTACTCAAATTGTTCATCCTGCTGATAATCTTCTTCATCAGGTGGCTTGGTGTCTTTATCCTTGGCCAGGGAGTCATATAACTTCTTGAAGAATGAGGTTTCCTGGCGCTGTTGCTTCTTGATATCGCGGCCAAATATCTTAACCTCTTCACCGGCCTCCAGCCTGACCACCATATAATCCTCGAAAACATTGATACGATCGACGGCACCAATACCGCGCTCTGTTTCATAGTTTTCGCCCACCTCGGGATATTTCTCACGGACATTAGAGTAGAAATCTGCTTCATAGCGCAGACAGCATAACAACCGGCCACAATTTCCGGATATTTTGGAGGGATTGAGAGATAAACCCTGAACCCGCGCATCCTGGGTGGAAATCGGATCGAATTTTCTCAGGAAAGAGGAACAACAAAGCTGTAGTCCGCAAATACCGAAACCGCCGATCCGTTTGGCCTCATCCCGCACCCCTATCTGACGCAGTTCGATTCTGGTCCTGTAGACAGCGGCCAGGTCCCGAACCAGCGCCCGGAAATCCACCCGATGCTCAGCCGTGAAATAAAAAGTCAGTTTGTTTCGATCAAATTGATACTCGATATCGACCAGCTTCATGTCCAGCTTGTGCTTTTCAACCAAGCCCTTGGCCTTCTCCCAGGCGGCATCTTCATCGGTATGATTCTCCGCAATCTTTGTCCGGTCATCTTCACTGGCCGGTCTTAAAATCGAGCGCGGCTTGACATCGTCCGAAAAATCAATTTCCTTCTCAACCTTCTTTTTCAAAAGACCGGCATCCTCACCCCGCTCAGCCTCCACAATCACATAGTCATTAATATTCAGAGAATGATAATATGTATTATTATAGAATTCTCTTCGATTCCCCTTAAACTCAACAAGATATAAATCAGGCATATTTCTTCCTCAAAATCTTTAAGTTACAAAATCAGGAAAACCTGTCAAGTGGATTGCCCGATATGCTTTTTAAAATTAAATACGAAGGCGGCCATGGCCGGGCGGAGCTGAACATTTCTTTTAATAGAAATATGCATATCTTTAATATGGTCCACCAGCGCGCAAAACCGCTCCCCCCCGGCGACCTGATTGGCCAGTTTTTCCAACTCCGGGGCAAGATCCGTATTAACCAGCCCGGAGGCGGCCCGGCCATACTTCAAAAGCATCAAGTCGCTCATAAATGATTGCCAGAATTGAAGAACCTGTTCCGCCTCGCCCCGGTTATTGGGGTTAATCAGCTCATTTATTACCGCAAAAGCCGACGGGTTGTCTTTCTGAAACAGGGCCTTAAACATTAAAAAGGAAACCTCGCGAACCGACGACTCTTCCTCATTGACCAGCGCCACCGCCCTCCCCAGGGACCCTTCGGACAGGCGGGAGAAAAATTCCGCCTTTTCCTCGGATATTTTATATTTGGCCACAAGATATTTTGATATTTCGACTGCCGCTATCGGCCGAAAGGCTATTTTCTGGGCGCGGGATTGAATGGTCGGCAGCAAATTCTCGGGATCGCGGACGGTCAAAATAATAATCGTCTCGGGCGGGGGCTCTTCAATCAGCTTTAGAAGGGAATCGGCCGAGGAGGCCAGCATTTTCTCCATCTGATAAAACAATATCACTCTTCTGGCGCCTTCGGGCGGTTTAATCGCGGTTCGACGCTTGATTTCGCGGGCAACGCTGATCGGGATGGTCAATTGGCGGGTCGAAGTTATAATGCGATAAGGCTCTTCACGTTTCTGCTGCAGGAACTCCAGCACTGATTCGGTGGCGTCGCTCTCGGAGCGATGTGGAGGAATCGGGACCGCAAAAAACATTTCTGGGAAATTGAGATTTAAAACCTGCCGGCAATTGCGGCATTCCCCGCAGGCATCAATGGCCGCGCCGGTTTCGTCTGTAACCGGTTTTTCGCAGGTCACGAGCGCCGCCAGAGCCACGGCCACCGCCCATTTGCCGAGGCCGTCATCACCGTAGAAAAGATAAGTGGACGCAAGCCTGTTTCGGTTGAAAGAGTTTCGCAGTATCTTTCGGGCGATTTCCTGCCCGTATATGCTATTTAAAGGAGTCAAATAGTATCCATTCCACCGGGTCAAGCGGTTCCCGGCCCTGTCTTAATTCAAATTTTATAATTCCATTGGGGGCGCTGCCCAGTTTATCCCCCTTGTCAACAATCTGGTTCTGAACGACCCTTAAATTATCCAGCCCGGCATAAGTAGAGTAATAACCATCCTCGTGCTCGATAATCACAAAATTGTCATATCCTCTGAGATTTCCCAAATAGGCAACCATCCCCGCTGCAACCGCCATGACTGATACATTCTGGGCGCCCTTTATTTCAATGCCGGGAGAATAAGATTTCAATTTTGTTATTTTATCGGTCTTCCAGCCAAAACCGCTCGTGACTGTTCCCTTGATCGGAGCATATAGAGCGCCCTTATATGTGGCGAAATGGCCGGTTTCGAAATTGAAGTCAATCGGGGCGCTGGATCGTTCCCGATCAAGCCGGGCCTGCTCCAGTCGCGATACCAATTCCTCCATCTGGCGCGCCGCCTCCGTAAGAGTTATCAATTTATCCGCCTCATTTTCCTTCTTCCGGCGAACTTTGGTCAGGTCGCGCTCTTTTTTCTCTTTCTGGGAAGTTATAATCGTATACTCGCTCTTCTTCTTTTTACTTACATCCGAAACCGATCTTTCCTCGTCAACCAGATCCGAAAACTCTTTGTCGGCCGCCTGTAATAAATCCGAGGCCATTGTTAGCTCTTCTTTATCATACTCAGCCAACGCCTTGAGATATACCCTTTTCTTGAAGGCGTCTTTTTCCTTTTTGATCTCGTCGGACAGGACCCGCCCTTCGGGCCGAATACCCGAATAATAGTACTTCAGGTTGGTCAGGTATCGGCCGTAAGATCCGGTATAGTGTTTTTCCGAAGAAGCCATCGTCCCCTTGGATGACTCGATATCCTTGCGAAGTCCGTTCAACTGCTTGTTGAGGCGGTCAAGCACCGTTTTATTCATAGAAGCGCGCTGCTCATATTCCGAAATATCTTTCAACACCTTTTTTTCGACATTCCTGAGTGAGTCAAGATTCTTCTGTGAATCTTCCATCTCTTTTCTGATTTTCTCCAGCTCCTGTTTTTGCTCCTGAATATCCGTGGAAAAAGCCGGCCCGGCGCTGACAAACATAATCAGACCGAAAACAAATATGGCCAATAGATATTTTCCTAAAGACACATTCATCGCAATGACCTTCTAATCCCGGTGTATCCGCCCAGCAGTCCTATAATCGCCGCTGCCACGCAAAAATAGACGATTTCATACTGACCGGGAAAAACAACATCAAATCCCTGGAAGGACAATCTCCCAAAGGCATAAAATATTACCACCCATCCGGCAACGGCGGCGGCCAGAGAATAAAAGATGCCTTCAAGTATATACGGGACCGAAAGAAAGGCCCGTCCGGCTCCCAGGAGACGATGTTGCAGTAGTTCCTGCCCCCGGGACCTGGCTGATAATCTGATTGAATGTAACAGGTTCAATATCACCGCCAGCGAGATAACGATACCAAGAAAAATGACGATTTTGATCACAAGACTTCGTGTATTTTCGATCTTCTCCAGCCAACTCTTCGGGTAAAAAATTTCCGAAACACCTTTTAAGCGTCTGAAATTCCCCTCCAGATCAGCCAGATAAGCGCTGTTTTGATATTGATCAGTGAAAGAGATAATTATGGACCGCGGTAATGGGTTATCGGACAGTCCCTCAAGCAAATCGGCTCCCATCATGGCATCAAGTTTTTCTCTGGCCGTTTCCTTATCAATATATTTGACCTCATTAATGCCGTCCATATCACTAATACTCCTGAGGACCACAGACAGGGTTGAATCGGGCAATGAGTCATCAAGAAACAATTCCATATCGATATCGGTGGTGATTTTTTCAAGATAACGGCCGGATGAAAGAGCCGATATCCAGACCAGATCAAACATCAGGAATAGCAGTAGCAGTGACAATAACGAAGTCATGGCGGATAATGGTCGCGCTACAATATTGCGCGTCGATTTCGCAATCAGATAAAAGAATCGACTCATATTAACTTACCGTACGAAATTGAATATTCTTCGGCTCCCGGCAATCGAAAGCCGGTTTGTCCCGAGGTCAGGATTATCAGGCTGTGCCCGGCAACCGCCAGTCGTTTGAGTTTTTCCGAAACCACCTGGGCCATGTCCAAATCCAGTCCCGACAGCGGTTCATCTATCAGAATCAGCGGCTGATCGGCCACAATGGCGCGTCCAAGCATCAGCAATATTTCCTCGCCACGGGAAAGATTGAAGGCTATCTCATTTTTTTTGCCAAGCAAATTAAGCTGGCCCAGAACTTCCATGACACGGGATTTCCTTTTTCCGGATCTGTCCCCACGCAAAATCAGTGGATATGACATATTTTCAAATACTGTCTGATAAGCAATGGGCTGAAAAATCCCGCCCACCCCGCCGGTTTTTCTTCTGATTTGAGTGAGATTTTGCCCGCCTTTATCATAAATATTCTTTCCGAACACCAGGACAGTGCCGGCGGCGGGCTTTTTCGCACCGACAATTAATTCCACAAATGAGGTTTTGCCTGCCCCCGTCGGTCCCTGAATTACGGCCGATTTACCATAGGAAAGGGATAAATTCAGGCCGTCAAAGACTTTCTTCCCGGCCGCTCCAATCAGCGAAACTTCCGCCAGCTCAATTATATTATTACCTTTATTCAAATTGACTTCGTCCGTAATTGTTACTTTTATTGTATAAACATATGATAAAAAAGATGCGTTTTCAATAAATATTAATTTGAGGGAATTCAGGCTATCTTATGAAAAGATTTATTTTGGTTATAATCCTCCTCATACTTCCGGCCACAGCGGCCATAGCCGCCCACTGGCACCAATTGCCGGTCTCATTCAACTACGAATTTACATCATTATACTTCGTTGATGAAAACAGAGGTTATCTGGTATCGCGGGAAGGCCTTGTCGTCTCGCTGGATTTATCGGGTGCGACCCCTCAAATAGAAACGGCCTCATTTCCTTCCAATCTGTATGATATTTGTTTTTTGCCCGACGGCAAAAACGGCTTTGCGGTGGGCGACGATGGCCTGATATTGCAATCTGTGGACGCCGGCCGCAACTGGACCGCATCCAATCGGCATCCCGATATGCGCCTGACGGCCATTTCTTTTATCGATTCTCTGCATGGTTTTATTGCCGGTTCCAACTACAGTAAAACATCGATTGATGTTGGTTTCATATTATCGACTTCCGATGGCGGCAAGACCTGGGATTCCCTGAATGTCGCCGGTCGCAAAATCAGGCACATAGATATCTCTCCCGAACAATTGATTACGGTTACCGGACTGAGAACTGTTTACTTATCCGATAATATGGGAAAAGAATGGGACACGGCCGAGGTCGCCTCGGGGAAAATTCCAATGGCAGCGGTCATCAGGGGAAATTATGGGATTCTGGTCGGCGGCAGCGGCCTGCTGGCGCTATCATCGGATCGTGGAAAAAGTTGGGAAATTACTAATGTCCTGGTAGATACTGCCACTTATTTCGATATTCTTATGCTGGATTCCAAAAGGGCCTATATTGTCGGGACCTACGGCGATATTCTGTACACCGAGGACTCCGGCCGCAACTGGACACCCGAAGCCAGCACGGTCGGGTTTGATCTCAATGCCATTCAGAAAGTAGGCCGAAGAATCTACGCCTGCGGCAAACGAGGGACGATTATTTATACTGATCTTGAAGAGTAAGAACTGCGGATTATCGGACTATCTTTTCAGATTCCTGTTCCTGGCATAAACAAAAGTCGTTAAGATCATTCTTGAGCCGGCTGGTGCATATTTTCAGGCGGCAGACCAGATCCCTGGTGTACTCATCAGCGGCATTTCTGGGCCGAAAGAGTGACGAAAGCTCATCCTCGACCTGAGACAAACGGTTGGTATTTCTGATAATTGATTGAAGTTTATCCGAAAGTTTCTCGCTGGCGACATTGACCGATTCGGCCAGGCCGACAAATATTTCCTGGTCGTCAAGAACCAGCGGTTGGTCGAGACGACCCTGGCCGAGTTTTTCGATTTTCCTTCTTATTGACTCACGGGGTCGGGAATATTCGCGGGTCATTAACATAATGGGGTAAATCAACAACCCCAGCGCCGACGCCAAAGCAACAACCAATGCCGTCAGCGGTTGAAGATTCAGCGATGAGGCGATCAAAAAAATACCGCCGGTTAAGGTTAAGGCGGCGGAAAGAATCATGTATATGCTTATTATGAGATTGGCTTTGCATCTGCTCATAAGTATCGTTGCCCGTCTTAAGCCCGCTCGCAGCATCGTCTCCCCTTTTTCATCTCTATCGGAAAATGGCCGGAAATCTGAACCAATTTATAGCTTGACATAAATATACGGATTAGGCAAATTTCGGACCGTGAGGAATAATCTGCATTACAATTATCTGGACATAATTTCGGTCCCGGCCGCGGCTCTCAAGGCCAAGAAAATATTTATCGCATCCGCGTCCTTGATAGCGGCGTTAATTATATATGATATCTTCACTTATGCCGGTTTCGCCGCCACCGGTCAGCCTCTTGTTTCGTTATACGAGACGTTTGGACTGCTCCCCTTATGCCTTTTCCATTTTGACACCATGGCGGGCGCGCTGATTTATTATACCGGAATTGCATTCGCCGTTCTGATCGTTCTGGCCGGGATGACCGCCATATCAATCACCGATATCGAGAGATTCCGCGGCAATCAGTTCTGTACCGCTTTGCAGGCGATGAAATTCGCCGGAAAAAGAGTAAAGCAACTTTTCATGTCCATCCTTACCATTGTACTATTCATCGGGCTTATAGTCCTGCTGGGCGTGCTGGTCGGTTTGATAGCCCGCATTCCATATCTCGGAGAATTGATTTACTCGGTATTTTTCTTCTTTCCCAATTTTATTATTTCGTTAATGACACTACTTGTAATATTTGTTCTGATGACCGGCATATTCGTCATGCCGTCGGCGGTGGCCGCCGACCGGGCCGGCGAAACTTTCAATTCGATTCTGGGCACGTTCTCCACTGCCATAAGACAACCGCTGCGCTGGGCGGGATATTCGATCTATACTTTTGTCGCCGCAAAAATCGCCGGTTTTGTATTCGCGTATGTCTGTTTCCGAGGTGTACAATTCATGAAAATTATCACGGCGCTGGGCGGCGGAGAAAAAATCAACATCCTGATAGCTTCCGGTCTGGCGCACCTTCCGATAAACAGCGGCTTGGCCGGTCTCACTTTCAATATTTTCCCGGGCGTAAATTTCGGCTTTGATATTTCGGTATTGACCGCCTCCGAACTGAATTCCGACTTCTCCTCCTATCTCATGTCGATTTCACTTTTTCTGGCATTTTTGATAATTTGGGGTTATATTGTCTCAATTATCGCAACGGGACAGACCTATGCTTATGTAATAATCAGAAAAATCAGAGAAGGATATTTTATAACCGACGAAGAACCCATGATCGATTGACAGAAACGAAATTGCCGGCGTGTGGAGTTAGAAAAGAATAAACTATTATAGAGGTTGTAACTGATAACATGAGTTTTTGGACATATTTCTGGATATTCGCGCCGCCTGTATTGCTGGTCATGATCGGTGTCATATTCTATACCGTGACCGGCGGGAGGTCCAAGCAATGAGCGCGGTATTAATCGGTTTTATCCTGTATTTGATTACTTTGCTGATCGTCGGCTTCTTGACCTTTCGGTTCAATAAGACCCTTGCCGATTATGTTCTGGCGGGCCGACGACTCGGAGTGTGGGTGGTGACATTCTCGGAAAGAGCTTCCGGTGAATCGGCCTGGCTCTTACTTGGACTGCCGGGAGTGATTTTTGCATCAGGATTGTCGGAACTCTGGGTTGCCATCGGGTGCACCTCGGGCATATTGTTCTCATGGATGTTCATTTCCCGCCGGCTGCGCATCGAATCGGAAGCCAACTACGCCCTGACCATTCCGGAGTATTTCGAAAATAAGTACAACGATACGACCAAGGTCATCCGGACCTTCGGCACCATTATCATCGTTTTCTTTTTTACTTTTTATGTGTGCGCGCAGTTTATCGGCGCCGGCAAGGTCCTGAATGTCACTTTCGGCATTCCCGAATTTTATGGAATGATAATCGGCGCTTTGATCATACTTTTCTACACCATCATGGGTGGTTTCATGGCGGTTGCCTGGACCGATTTCATTCAGTCATTGCTCATGGTCTTCACGCTGGTGCTTTTGCCCATTATCGCCCTGGTCGAATTCGGCGGCTGGGATAAAATCGTCGCGCAAATCGCATCCACTCAGGCCGATCATCTCTCGATCCTCGGCGGCAATACCGGGATTCTGGCGACGCTGTCGATTATCTCCGGCCTGGCCTGGGGATTAGGATATATGGGCCAGCCGCATCTTCTGGCCCGCTTTATGGCCATCAAGGATCCCGATCAACTGCGCAAGGGCACGGTTATCGCCATCAGTTGGGCGGTTCTGGCTTTCTGGGGCGCCATGTTTATCGGATTGTTCGGCATTGTGGTTTTTGCCAATACCGCCATCGCCGATCCTGAAAAAGTCATGCCGATGATGGCCACGCAGCTTCTTCCCGGATGGCTCGCCGGTATTCTGATTTCGGGCGCTATTGCGGCCATGATGTCCACCGCCGACAGCCAATTACTGGTAACAACATCGGCGGTGGCCGAAGATATTTACCATAACTACTTCGATAAGAACGCCTCCGATCAAAAGCTGGTGACCATTTCCAGACTGATCACATTCTGCGTCGGTGTTGCCGCTTTTGGTATTGCCATGCTTTCGAGGGAGCTGGTCTTCACCATGGTGGCGTTTGCCTGGTCGGGGCTTGGTTCCGCCTTCGGCCCGGCATTGCTTCTGTCCCTATGGTGGCGCAAAACCACCCGCGAGGGCATTCTGGCCGGGATGCTGGTCGGGACGGTGACAGTTATCGCCTGGCACTTCACACCGCAATTGACCGGATTGTTATATGAAATAGTTCCCGCCTTCATTTTTGCCTTGCTGGCGGTATGGCTGGTCAGCCTGGCCACGTATAAAAATAACGAGATGCTGGCGAAACCATCGGATTAAATTGACGATGATATAATTATTACCCTAAAAGCGGGACGCCGGGTGTTAACCCGGCGTCTACGGGGCAAAAGCGATGTTATTTATAACGTCGCTTTTGTATTTATGCCGTCACCGTTCTACGGCGACGATAGATGACAAAAATCGAAGAGGCAATAAGAATCAGAACCAGAGCAGCAATTCCATAGGTAGTCAGGGAGGGAACATAGCAATTGGGAACGGCTTGAATCTTTGTTATATTGGCAGGTCCCGTTGAAAAACCATAAAATTTAAAATAATGCCAGTCGGGCTGCGGGACAAATCTATAGGGATAACTCTTGTAAGTGTCAGACTCATAAGGAGCCCCTCTTGGTGCAACCACTGTGGTGACAGGATCTGCCCAAACCGATTCAAAAGGCATTTGTATTAATGCGGTGCCAAAAAGTTTTAATGTCAAATCTGTAGCATTTGTTGAAACAAGACTATTTTCAACTGCAATGTACAAATCCTGGCCAACTGCTACCGAAAAGTTTACAATACCAGTGCCAGGGACTAAATTCCAATTAGTACCATTTGGCGGATAGACAGGATTCTGACCAGTAGGCAGAACCTTATAGTAAACATCTCCGAAAGCCTTTTCCCCGGTATCACCTGCAAAGGATGTCATTGACATGACGATAAAAGCCGCTACCAAGAGTATCAATAATTTCTTCATCATATTCTCCAAATTTTTAATAATCGTATTATGAACAACCCGAAATTCCATTTTATCTGGAATTCCATGGTGGTCTTAGATCTAATTTAGATGGATAAAATCGAAGCACTCGGCGGGCCACGGACTTCCGGAACAAGGTTCAGGATTTTTGAATATCCGCGTTTACGAAGCAAAATCCGCCAGACAAATGCCTCGGCGGGAAAATCTTTTTCAATCTTTCCGGCCAGGCCTGCGATTTTCTCAATTGCTATCAGCAGTAATGAATTGGCCAGGACGATAATGAACGAAACAATGACGAACCCGAATAATGTCGATATGGCCCCAAAGATCGGAATCGATAGCGGCACTTTGCCGAGTATCCCCGGTGTTATACCGAGTCCGTCCAGACCATAATCAAGAAAGGCCCAGAAAACCGCCAAGAAAACAGGATTGAAACCATACCGTTTCCTGATCCAGCCGGTGGCACCGGCCAGGGCCACTATAAGCACCAGGCCGGCAAATATCTTGAAGGCTGTCAATAGAGGAACTGTCGCAATAGAGTCGATGGAAACGGTCAGCAGGAAAGAAAGTCCGAACAGAAATCCGGTGCGGACTGCAGACTGGATCGAGGCTCGCGAAAGCCTTATAATTAACGGCAGGAGGGCGATAAAACAGAGAAACCAGTAACTGTCAAAGAGATTTATAATAAGCAGAAGTAACGCCGAACTGCCGGCATAGAGAAAATCTTCGGCCAAATCATACAGCCGATTTGACGCCTGTCTCCGACTGTCTCTTATGGAAAGATGTCTTAATTTCTCAGGAACGGATTTTTTCCCGAGCATCTGTCTCTCCCTGTCTCCCCAGGTTCTCACCCCGCCACACCCGAATTAATTTGATATACCTCGGGCGGTAAAAAGCGAGTAGTCTATATTAGAACCGAAAAATCAATCAAACAAACTGCTAAACTTCCGAAAAATAGTCCTGCTAATAGTGAATTTCCAGGATGTCCGGACTATTATTTGATGTTGTAAATGTAATAAACACGTCCATGTTTGTCAAGGATTATATCAAAATTTTCATAACCTGATTTTTTTCATGAGGTTAGTCCGATGTCCAAAGAAACAAAACGGCGGCACAAAAATGCCGCCGTATGAATATTCGTAAATATGAAAACAGAATAAACCTGACCCTATTTTTTCTCCGGGTCTTTAAGCTCTTCACTGATTCCGGCAAGTCTCCGAGCCACTTCGACTTTGCTCTCAAGATCGGCCATCGCCCGGATAAACAGCTTGGCCCCATCGGGCGATCCGCCCCCGTGCATACATCCCGGAACCCCCGCCCCGATAGTGGCCCATTCCACCAGTCGGGCCGCCCTCGCCCGGGTATCGGCCGAATATTTGGCCTTCATATATTTCTGAATCAGGTGGCCGTACTTTTTTGAATTGAAATCTTTATAGGACGGCATGCATCCGGTTTCGGCAATACCTCCGGCGATATCCTGTGCAATACGCGAGGTTTCATACGGCAATGTCGCCACATGAACCTTGTTCACGTTCGAAAGCAGGGCATCGCAGATCCAGGCGCCCGACAGATGCTTTTTCCCCATCGCGGCCGCCGCTATACCCATTCCATACGTAGTTTCATTATTGATATGCATCTGGGTCAACTTGTCGCTGAAGACCTTGGAGTGCAATCCATTGGCGCGCGCCGTCAGGATGGCCGATCCGATCTTTATATCGCCCTGCCCGGCAACACAGCCGCCGATAGCCGCCCGATAAGGCCCGATGAAGTATTTGACCGCATTAAGCGTAAACTCGCACTCGCCATCCATAAAGATCCGTTCCTTAGGAACAAAGACATCCTCGAACAACAGAAATGCCTGGGTTATGCCGCCTTCCTTAACTGGACTGTCAAAACCTTCCTCATATTCACGCATATCGCTGGGATGACGCGTTTCGACAATGGTCAGATTTTCAATATCACGCGGGATGACAAACGAAATAGCATAATCTTTATCCGCTTCCCGATAAGCCGACCCGGGCAGAATAAAAATTTCATTGGCCGCCGCCACGCCGCATATCATCACCTTGGCGCCCCTGACCACAATGCCGTCGGCGCGCCGCTCGACCACGCGAAGGTTCATATCCGGATCATCCTGCATCGACGGCGACTTGGTCCGGTCCCCTTTGGGATCGGTCAACGCCCCGGAAATGGTGATATCGCGTTTCTGGGCATCCGCCAGCCAGGCCAGAAATCGCTTATGGTAATCGGTCCCCAGTTTCGCATCCATTTCATAAGTCGTAATAAACATCGAGTTGAGCGCGCTCCAACCAGCGCAACGCCCGCCGGTGCAGGTGCCGGTCAGATGAAACATATGCCGCTTCATGCGGCTGTTGGCATACATGTCCTCGGGTGACATTATAATCGATAAATACCGGCTGATAGGCTCCCCAGTGAGATGAGATGTGGTGGTCAGGGTTTCCCTCTCTTTTGGATCGGAATTTGCCCTGAAGGTCTTGCTGTGCCCTTCGACGGTGTTTCTCGTCGCCGGATGTGTGACGACATCCTCAATCAGTTCATCGAACTTATAAATATTGGGCCGCATTTTCCGGAGCGACTCGATATATTCTTCATAGGTTTTTAAAGCCATTGCGAACTCCCATTTTATAAAAACAGACGACTTTTATTGAATAGAATATACTCCCAAACCACACTTATCGCAAGAGACCGCCGTCAAAAGAATGAAAAAGTTGTTGTCGTTTGATACCGCGCTGTTATATCTTTATAAAAACTCTGCAAGTATTATGAATACCAGGTCCTTTATTTATGCCGCCGCTTTGATAATTATTTCGATTATTCTTATATTCCACATTTTTCAGTATATTTTTCTGACCGACGACGCCTTTATCAGCTTCCGATACGCTCGTAATATCGCCGACGGTTTTGGCCCGGTGTTCAA
Source organism: candidate division Zixibacteria bacterium HGW-Zixibacteria-1 (assembly GCA_002838945.1). Lineage (NCBI taxonomy): Bacteria > Pseudomonadati > Candidatus Zixiibacteriota > candidate division Zixibacteria bacterium HGW-Zixibacteria-1. Next base: position 9,484 of record PGXB01000008.1, on the reverse strand, counting down.
TGTCGGCGAACGCGTCGAGGGCTACACCAATTTCCTGTGGGTCATTCTTCTGGCCATGTTCAACCTGCTCGGCCTGGCGCCTGAAATAATGGCCAAAATTTTGAGTATCGGCTCATCTATTGCGCTCTTTGGGCTTGTCTATTATTTCAACCGAAAGATGTTTTCACGGTCAAAATACGATTTCTTTATTCTTATCGCGCCGCTTCTTCTTGCCCTCAACCGCACCTATGCGGTCTGGTCAACCGGCGGGTTGGAAACCAAATTGTTTACGCTTCTGATATTTCTCGGAATCATATTTACCGTCCGCGAGAAAGATCAGGATACCGGCTCATTCGGCCCGGCCGCCTTCTTTTTCGCGCTGGCGGCACTCACCCGCCCGGAAGGGATACTGCTGTTTGCTTCATTTTTTGGTTATCAAATTTTGAATCGGCTGATAAGGAAAGAAAATTTCGGGGGCATTGTAAAGGCATCATCTATATTTCTAATCATAGTCGGGGCGCATTTTGCCTTTCGACTGCTTTACTACGGCTATCCCTTTCCGAATACTTTCTATGCCAAAGTAACCGGTGCCTGGTTTGAATCGGGCGCACTTTACCTGTTTCTTTTTTTCCATGAGTATGGCCTTTATCTTCTTGTGCCTCTCGTCCGGTTTCTGTTTTCCAAAAAGTACGATCGCAAACGACTCAAAATTCTATTCGATTTCCGCATACCTCTTGTGCCATACATCGTCTATATAACCTATCTCGGCGGTGATCATTTCGAATTCCGGCCGCTTGATGTCATCCTGCCGATACTGGCAATCAGTGTCCAGGAAGGATTCCGGGCGATGTGGTCCGTAATATCGGAATCACGCATCAAAGCGCTGCGATACGCCGTTCCTTTGTATGTCGTTGTTGCCTTGGTTCTTTACACTGCTTCGGCTCAGTTATCGCACGACAATTTCCCGAAAAAATATGACTCCGCTATCGGCATCAAAGCCTCACAAGCGGACAGCTCTCTTCTGAAAGCAGTGCCCGGTTTGCGGGCCTACTTGAGCCTGTCGGATAAAATTCATGCCAAACTGGCTTCGCAATTTGTCTGTATCCGGCAGGAAGAACATAAAATGGCCCTGGAGCAGGTCTTCTTGCCTCAGGCGCGACTCTTTAATCAATTCATTGAAAAGGGCTATGTAAATCGAAATGAAATCATATCCTTGTGGTGCGTCGGGGCCATTCCATATTATACCGGTCTGACAACCATTGATTACCTGGGCCTGACCGACAAACATGTGGCACATCGCAAATTGCCGGACATCCCGGCCAAACTTCTTCCCTTCGATAAACTGATGGCCCATCAAAAACGGGCTGATTATGAATATCTGAAAGAGAAACGGGTCACCTATATTTCAGTTCGTCCGGCAATGTTCTTTTTCCCAAAAAGCGATTTTTTCAATGGCGGACAGCTTCTTGAAGAAAACATCCCCCGTTTCGCCATTGTGGTTCCTATGGATGATTATGTCTATATGTTCAAATCGACGCTTATCCCGGAATACTTCCAGCTCACTCTGGGCTCGAAAGGCCTCGGCTTTTATTATCGCGCCCAGGATGACACCATCAGGTATTTTTCACCTGCAAGCAAATAAAAAAGCCGGCCAATAACAGCCGGCTTTAAGAAATCGATAATTCTCTTACGGTTTTAAAATCAGCCAGAACGGTTTTGCACCGGAATGCGTGGTCGTCGAGCCGACCGCATCGTTATTGGTCGCGGCAATGGCAACCTGGATCGAATCCAGATCGGTCAGGTTGACATCGTCGGTATGTCCGGTATTGGTCGCCCGCGCCATAACTACCGTCCAGGTCCAGTTGGTCATATCTCCGGTGCTGTCGAATTCCGAAATAGCCGTTACATCCCAGACAGAGCTCAAAGTCCGCGTTCCCGAGGTGCGGACAGTCGAATCGATGCCATAACCCGGTATTTTATCACCCACATCCCAGGCAGCCAGGGGATTCATTGCAACCGTATCTTCTAAATACAAAAACGGTTCGGTATAAGCCGGTCCGGTTGTATGCATCCAATAGGCATGATTAGTATTTGTATTCCAGTTCTCGCGATATACATATGTATTAGGCTGGCGCGAATCCAGCAATCGATCGGCATCGGTCCACCACTCGTCCTCAGCCATCAATCCGGGTGATGTCTTGGTAGCCAGCCACTTCCAGGCATCGACATTGCCGCCGCCGGTGGTATAATGCTCGGTGATATGACACATCGAAGCGCAGTCGGCCTTTTCATCACCATTATTCTGGCCATCAAAGATCATTAGTAGTTTGTCTTCGCCTTCATACACATTTTGCTCGAAATTTCCTTCCAGGGCAGTTCTCCGAATATGATTTCCCCAGATACTGGCGGTGGCATCATGCCATTTTGCCCTGATATAAAGAATATTGTTCCTGAGAATCGCTTTGAGAACGACATTCTGTTTGCCGAGATTGGGATTAATACCATAAGTGGTGGAACCGCCGATCACCACCACAGCCGAATCAACTCCGCCCCAGCCGACATTGACATCTGTCGGTGACGGCTGTGCCGTCGTATTGACGACCAACCGAACTGGCGGCGTAGTACCATTTCCATTGGTGCCGCTGTCGTCATTGTCGCTGCAGGCGATAAAAAGGGCCAGGAGCACAATCAATAACAGAATTGCTGATTTTTTCATGATTCCTCCGGATTTTTCAGATCTTTGATATAACTTAATGGAAAGAATCAAGGATGTCAATCCTATAATTTTCTTATAAATCTCCACTTTTTTGGAGAGACATCAATATGGATAATTTGTAATAAAATTGAAAGAAGACGTCCCTAAAGTTTTTTAAGGACAATCATCGTCAGGTCATCATAGGTATGATTCGCCGCAGCGAAAGATTTAATTTTCTGGTAAATTTTCCGGTGGATCTCTCTTGCCTTTAAATCTTTGAATTCAAGAAGAGCCTCAACCAGGTGCTTTTCGCCGAATTCCTCCCCGTCGGCATTATTGATCTCGGTTACACCATCGGTATAAAATACAATAGTATCCCCCGATTGCAGGAAGATGGGGCGCTCTTCATACTTGATGTCCGGCATAATACCCATCGCCAATCCGCCCTCACGAAGATATTCTATCGATCCGTCATGACGCAGCAATATGGGCCGATTATGTCCGCAGTTCGAAAAAGTGAAAATATTATTCTTGGAGTCGAGAACACCATAAAAGGCGGTGACATAATTACCCTGCTCGACCGATTCATACATCAATGAATTCACCTTGGAACAGATCGTACGAATGGCATAGTTATTTCTAATTTCGGCGATAAGCGAGGCCCGGAACGAGGCCATCAGCAGTGAGGCGGGAATCCCCTTGCCGGAAACGTCGGCAATGGCTATCCCGGTTTGATTGTCGATAATTTTGATAAAATCGAAATAGTCACCGCCCACCTCACCGGATGGAATATTAATTCCGGAAACATCATATCCGGGAATAACCGGTTCTTTTTTGGGAATAAAAGTCAATTGAATCTGTCGCGCAATATGCAACTGCTCCTGAAGCCGCTGGTTCCTTATCATGCTCTCATGAAGGGTCGCCCGCTCGATCGATATCGCCGCATGGCTGGCGAACGCAGTCAGAAGTTCGAGTGAATTTTTATCGTAATTGGCAAGACGGTCCGATTCAAGATTCAATACGCCAAGAATGCGCCCGTCGATTTTTATCGGCGTCACAATTTCCGATTTTGTCTGCGGAAGTGCGCTTATATACCGGTCATCCTTTGTGACATCGGGGACGATCACCGGTTCGCCGCTTCTGGCTACCCAACCAACCAGGCCCTGTCCGATTTTCAACTCCAGATATTTATCCTGATCCGAGTCATATCCGACCGAAAATATGGTGCTCACCTCGCCTTTTGCCTCATTGAGCAAAAAAACGCCCCCGGCTGTAAAACCGACCACCTTTTTCAATGAGTCAAGAATCTGTTGCAAAACTTCATCAATATTCAGCGTGCTCGAGAGCTTTTTGCTGACCTCATAAAGAAGCTGCTGCTCCACCGCCCGCCGGTTTGCCTCGCGATACAGATTGGCATTGTCGATGCCGACCGCAAACTGATTGGCCAGCCCGACCAGAGTATCCATATCAATATTGTCAAATTCGCCGCCGATCTTATTAACCGCCTCGATAACGCCGATCATCTGCCCCCGGCCGATCAGCGGAACGGCAAGAACCGATTTGAACTTGATATCCAGAAAACCTTCGAGCTTCTGAGAAAACCGGGGATCCTTCAGGACATCATGAACCACCTGCGGCTCGCGGTTCTCGGCCACCCAGCCGATGATCCCCTCGCCCCTGCCTAATTTATAATATTTGACTTCATTCTCATTGGCTTTTAAAAAACGACCCCGAACCGCCGGCTCCCCCTTGTCAAGCCGGTAAACCAGAGCGGCTTCGGCATCGGTTGACTTAATCGTCAATTCCATTACCAGCTTCATCAGCTCTTCATAATCCAGCGTCGAAGTAAGCATCCGCCCGGCAAAGAGCAGCATTTTTTCCATTTTTGTCTGTCGGCTCATTATCGCAATCCTCTAAATTACTTCAAGTTAAATACGGCGCATAAAAAGTCAAGTGAAGATATTTTTTCATTGTATATTATATAAATAGCCACGTCTATGTTAGTGGACGGAACAAGGAGGGGTATTATGAAGGGCGTCAAACTGACAATTCTGTTTTTCCTGATAATCGCGCCCGCCGCGTTTGCTCAGACTGCGGAAAGCGTTGCCATTCAAAAGCCACATACAATCAGCCTCTCCTACGGATATGGCAACCTGCTAAAAATGGAGTATTCCGATGCCGGTCATGCTTTCTCCCTCGGCTATTCCTACCGCCTTAACAAATATCATTCATTTGGTATCATTACGACTTTGAATTATTACGATAACGGTTATCTGGTTATTCCGACGATTTCAGGCGCTTGGGGGGAACTTGACTACCGAATGTGGGTCGTTGCTCCTTATATGGGAATCAGCGAAAAATTATCGAAAAACATTACCAGTGAGCTATTTGTCGGTCCGGGGTATTATATTCTCACCAAAAATCAGAAATCCGGCAATTACGTCACCGGCGTCAGCGACACGACCACCACCCATTATGATGCCATCGGCGCTTATTTCGGTATTAAGCTTACCGCAAAATTGAGTTCCAGGTTCGGTTTCAGTCTGGCCCTGAACGGATACTTTCCCTTTTTCGACCTGATCGATAGCGGAGGTATAATGGGCCCCGATGTATCGGGTGATTTTAAAAGTCTTGTTCCGATGTTATCCATAAACCTGAGCCTGTAACCCTCTACAGCCATAAATTTCTGTCAAGCGAACGATAGTGGATTGCTTCCGCGATATGGGTCGTTTCGATATTTTCATTATTCTCCAGGTCGGCGATGGTTCGGGACACTTTCAAAATCCGGTCGTACGCCCTCGCGGAGAGCCCCTGTTTGGTGATGGCCAGATTCAAGAGCGATTTGGATTTCTCGTCGATTTTGCAGAAATTCCGAATATCCTTCGACTGCATATGCGCATTGCAAAAAATCTTTTTCTCGTTTCTGAACCGCTCCTGCTGGCGTTTGCGGGCGGCGTTGACCCGTTCCCGAATAACAATCGATTTCTCGCCGCAGGCATCCGATGACAATTCCTTGAACTTCACCGACGGCACCGTGATATGAATATCGATGCGATCAAGTAACGGTCCCGAAATGCGCGACATGTACCGTTGAATGGCGGCCGACGTACAATTACACTCATGCGAATTGTCGCCGAAATAGCCGCACGGGCACGGGTTCATCGCCGCCGCAAGCATAAACGACGCCGGATAGGTGAGTGACATGGTCGCCCGCGACAGCGTCACCTGACCGTCTTCCATGGGCTGGCGAAGCACCTCCAGGACATCCTTGTGGAACTCCGCAATCTCATCGAGAAACAGGACCCCGTGGTGCGCCAGCGAAACCTCACCCGGCTTGGGAATCCTCCCGCCGCCGATCAATCCGGCATCCGAGACAGTATGATGCGGCGCCCGGAACGGCCGCGTCGCAATCAGCGCCGTGTTGTTCGAGAGAAGCCCCGCCACCGAATGAATCTTGGTCGTCTCCAATGCCTCGGGGATAGTAATATCGGGCAGTATGGTCGGCAGGCGCCGGGCCAGCATGGTTTTGCCGGAGCCGGGCGGGCCGACCATGATAATGTTATGCCCGCCCGCCGCGGCCACCTCAAGCGCCCGTTTGGTCGATTCCTGGCCCTTGACATCACAAAAATCGACATCATACTTCCGCGAAGACGAAAAAACCGAACTGATATCCAGCTCATACGGCTTGAGACTGCTTTCATCCTCCAGAAAATGGACTGCCTCTTTGAGTGTTGTCACCGGGTACACTTTCAGGTTCTCGGCCATGGCCGCTTCAGGAGCATTTTCCTTCGGAACAATAATCCCTTTCACCCCATCGGCGTCCTGCACATGCATCGCCATCGGCAGCACTCCCGGCACCGGCCGTACCGCCCCGTCGAGCGACAGTTCCCCCAGAAGAACATAATCAGCAAAACTTTCCCTGAGTATCTGCCCGGTCGCGGCCAGAATCCCGGCCGCCATCGGTAAATCGAAAGCCGACCCCTCTTTGCGAATATCGGCCGGGGCCAGATTGATGGTTATTTTCTTGGCTGGAAAAACAAAATCGGAATTCTTGATGGCCGCTGTCACCCGTTCCTTGGATTCGCGCACCGCCCCATCCGGCAATCCGACCGTGATGAACAGCGGAAGCTGCTGCTGTATATCGGCTTCGACTTCCACCAAATAGGCGTTGACCCCAAGCGTCGCAGCCGAATAAACCTTGGCAAGCATATTCCCCTCCTCGCCTCTTTAATGACTGGCATTACATGGCCTCCTATGCGCCCATTTAACCGGCATATAAGGCCACCTCGGCGCCCCCAAAGCGGATGACTTTCTGCGTCCTTGAGATATATTAAGAAGAGTCACTGACAAGGGCTGTCAGTAAAAATTGAAAAAAAGGATTGTTGAAGAAAAAGATTTATCGGCCTTTAAACTCGATTTTGCGGTATTTGTTGCCTCGGGATTCGAATACAATATAGTCGCCGTCGATTATATATCTATAGCCGGTATAGGCGCTTCCATATTCCACTGAACACAATTCACTTCTGTAATTCTCATTGGTTATCTCGATAAACAGGCTGTCTCCGGAGAATGAATAATTGCCCTGGGCGCTGCATGGGTTGAAATCGCCTTCACAACTGGCGGTATCGATCACAATTGTAAAGATATGATCTTTGGCAAATATAAAAGTCGCATTGCAATATGTCCAAATAGAGTCGGCCGTCATCCAATTTTCGACAGCTTTATATGTTCCGGTGTATGTATGCGGATAAGTAAATTCAACCGGCGACGTGCTTTTATCATTACTGCTGCAGCCGAATATAAAGGCCATCGCTGTAGTGAGGAGTATAAACGAGGCAGAAAGCCAGATGAAACAGTTCTTTAAAGACATAACAAATTCCCTCATTCAAGAAAAAAAAGCCTCCACTTCAGCGGAGACAAAACCTGCCCCAATTATTAATCAGAAGGATAAAGCATCAAGAGTTTTGCAATATGGTCCGCAAAGTCTTCCTGAGTTATTTTCAATGAGTCTATTTTCCCCTCATTGTCCTGATAGCGAATTAACTGGAAGTTCCCTATTGGAACACGGTCCCTGTCACAGGTCTGAGCTCCGAGAAGGGTATCGGAGAATACCAGTACATTTTCAAGCTTATAATTCCCGGAGACATTGCACAGCCATTGGTTGTTAATTGAATCGTTTACATTACAGTAAAATTTCTGATCAGTAAATGTCCAGTCAACATATTGCTCGGATGTTATAGGGGATATTCCGCCGACTTCGTAATTTATAACGTATTTATATAACCCCGTATACGCACCTCTTAGTTCACTTTGCTGGGCAATAATAATATCTTTAGCGCAACTGGCCAGAATGGCAAAGGCAACCAAAAGTAATAATACCAACTTTTTCATTTTATTTATCACTCCTCAACAGCTAAAGTCCTATTTCAGCCAGTAATTATAACCAAAAACCACTTCTCTGACAACTGTTTTTTTACAGTTTCCCATATATTAAGACGCTTTTCCGCCTAATTCGTGCAAAATTTCCTTAATCCGTTGACAATATTGCGTAGACTTGGTCCACTCATCCATAACCCCAACTCTCCCTTTTACTTTAACGCAAAATACATAGCCGGGCTATTTGTCCGCACGAAAATAAAAAAATGGCGGAAATGAAATGCTCATTGCCCCTTGACAAAATTAACTGGACGCTATTGATTGTATATAGTTTTTATAAAGCATCTTTGACGCAACACCACGCAAGATTAGTATATAACTTTCATCCTTAGGATATTGGGTGTTTAATACTTTCAGGTTAAAAGAAAACAACACTTAAAATCAAACCACGATTCCCAATATTGTCGATATCTACATCTACTATTATTTTAAGGAAAGGAGGTGTTTAAAATTAATATGTTCCTTCATCCGATATTTATTATTGACAATTTAATCTCAAAGGAGAATCACGATGAATTCATGTGATTTTTTTGGAAAAATTGTGACTCTCAACCTGGGCAGACAACTTCGCTTTTTGGCAATTTTCCTTGTAACGCTTTTACTTGTATTTTTCTCCGCAAATAACCTCATGGCAGAATCGGCCAGCTATCTTTCCGCTAAATCTTTTTCAGAATTGGAATGGACGCATATTTATGAGGAAGATACCTCAGAGTATGCGGTGGATATACAACCGACTTTTGATAAGGGATATATATTATTAAGCGTGGTGATAGACACAAGTGATAATGGATGTGATGTAAATCTTAGAAAACTGGATAGTACAGGAAATGTCGAATGGCGAAAAAGAATCAACAACGGATATGAACTTGAGGGTAGATCAGTATGTCAAACTTATGACAGCGGATTCGTCTTTGTGTCGGCATTTCGTCTATACCTATTCTCGAATATTGAGACTTGCGTGATTAAAACTAATAAAAATGGGGATATTGTATGGACACAGTATCATACTTCAGATAATTATATTGATCCATACAAAATAGTACAAACTACAAATAGAAATTTGGCAATTACTGGTACATATGGAACACTGAATCAAGATAACCTTTTTAATCCCTTTTTACTAAAACTCAATTCTCTTGGAACCAGCATCTGGCTTGAAACATATGGTGATTCATTGAAAGATAAATGGACAACAGCCTTATTGCCATTGTCTGATGGTGGATTTGTCATGGCAGGCGCCACATATTCAACCGATTGGGATGCATTGATTATACGTGTTGGTCTTCCCCTAAAAAAATGGACACATAGTTAAGATAGGGTAGCCGCCCGTTCGAAGTCAACTGGATTTTTAAAACCCAGGCTCGAATGACGGCG